>JBAVOG010000144.1:0-8238 GCA_049691875.1 Burkholderiales bacterium
TGGCTTCGAGGTTGGCCGAACGGCTCCGCGCGCGGCGGCCTCCGAGCAGCAGGTAACTCACGGCCGATTCCGCGTTGCCCGCAAGGCCGAAATGATAGGCGAGCAGCTCCGGTTGACCGGCGACGATATCCGGCCGTTCCTGTTCGAGCGCTGCGCCGACTCGTGCGTGAAGCTCGCGCCGACTCGACTTCAGCAGGGATTCGTATGCCGCGTCGCGCACGAGTGCGTGCTTGAACGCATACCGGACCGCTGGCCGAGATGCGATCTGATGAACGATGTCGCTCTGCTGCAGCTGGGCGAGCGTCGCGTCCAGATCGGAGCTGCTCAAGGTAGAAACGCGGAGCAGCATGTCGTAGGAGAACTCGCGCCCCATGACTGCGGCGATCTGCGCCACGTTGCGGCCTAGCGGCGCGCGGTCCAGGCGCGCCATGAGGGAGTCGCGCAGGGACTCCGGCACCGACCAGGAGGCCGATGGCTCCGCGCGCTTGCCGTTCGCACCTGATTTCTTGATGCCGCCCGACTCGATGACGCCACGCGCCAGCTCCTCGACGAAGAGCGGAATGGAGTCGCTCTCTTCGATGATTCTTTCCATCACTGCGTTCAGGAAAGTCTGCTCGCGCAACGCGACCTGCACCATCTCGGCCACGTCGCGCCGCGTGAGGCGCGATATCGTCAGCGCGCTCACGTTGCCATGACCGCTTGCCCGGAGGCGATACTCCGGCCGGTGGGTCACGACCATGAGGATGCGCGATTTCTCGATCTGGCCCACCAGCAGATCGAGCAGCTCCTGCGTCGACGGATCGATCCACTGCGCGTCCTCGAGCAGAAACAGGACCGGGCGTTGCGCCGCGAGACCGAGCAGGAACTCGACGAGCACGAATAGCGTCTGGTCCTTCACCTGCTGCGCGGTGAGTCCGAGCGGGGGATACCGTGATTCGGTCGGGATCGACAGCAGCTCCGCGACGAACGGGACGGCCTTGTGGACCTGCTCCGTGGCCAGCGCAAGCAATCGCTCGATCTTGTCGAGCTTGACTTTGTCGGTGTCCGTGGCGTGAACGTCGGCGAGCCGCTCGACTTGCTGGATGACCGGAAACAGGGCGCTTTGCATGTGCGACGGCAGGCACTGGAAGCGCAGGATGAAGTGCGGATCGCTTTCGATCGTTTGCTCGAGCTCGTGCACGATCCGGGACTTTCCGATGCCGGGCACGCCCGAGATGTATACGACGTGCCCCTCGCCCTGGTTCGCCTCGCCCCAGCGCTCCTGCAGGAGTGCGAGCTCCGTGCGGCGTCCGACGAGAGGCGTCAGTTCCGTGGCGTGCGCGGCCTGGAAGCGGCTGGAGTCTTCCCGGATCCGCCGAACCCGAAACGCTCGAATGGGCTCGGTCAGGCCCTTCAGGTTCTGTGGTCCCAGCGCTTCCTGCTCGAACCAGGCGGAGATCAGCCGGCTCGTGGCCTCGGCGATGACGACGGAAACCGGATCCGCGAGCGTCTGCAGCCGAGCCGCGACGTGCGGGGTGTCGCCCACTGCGCCGGCGGGCATCGACGGATCGCCGAAGCCGCTTTCACCGATGACGACGATGCCGGTGCTGATCCCGACACGCGCTGACAAGGTCTCCGGACCTTCGATGGCCCTCACCGCCGCGACCACGTCGAGTCCTGCGCGCACGGCGCGCTCGGCCGCGTCCTCGTGCGCCGCCGGCCAGCCGAAATACACCATGATGCCGTCACCGAGGTACTGGGCCACGTGACCTTCGTAGCGATGGATGACCGCCCGGCATGCCTGCTGGTATGCCTGCATCACGGCCTTCAGATCCTCCGGGTCGAGGCGACGGGCGAGCTTGGTCGAGTCGACCAGGTCGCAGAACATGACCGTCATCTGGCGGCGCTCCGACTGACGCCGTGGCAGCGCAGGTCCGGCGGCCGCCGGCTTCGGTCGCGCGCTCGTCAGGTCGGGAGCCGGCGAGAGAACGAGTTCGGAAATGGCTGCAAGCACCTTGGCGCGCGGCCCGATCGGCAGGCCGATCTGTTTCAGCATGCTTTCGGTGAGATGGGGAAGGGCTTCGAGATCGATCTCGTGGTCCTCGAACGCGCGCGCGTACTTGGCGAGACCGAGCTCTTCCAGCCATGCCGCGACGTCACGCACCCGGCAGACTCCAGTTCCACCGACGGTGCGGCTTTTTGGCGACGTTCGACTTAGTCGTCAGAACGCTCACGGATACCTGGCAGATCGGACCCACGGACGGCTCGCCCCCGCGAATTGCAGCAACATCAACTGGACATTGTTCTATTCTGGGCTGGGACTTCCCCGACCACAAGCCGTGCCGCGCCCCACGCGGATCCGCATGTAGCCTGTACTTGACCTTGTCGTCGCATGGTGCACGGCATACCATGCGTACCGCCTCGAGAATTCGGTGTTCGCCTGGAGGTGAGCTGCCGATGGAATCGGATCGAAGTCTGGTGGACGTGTCGACGCAGGATGCCGCGATCACGCAGTGCATCCAGATCTCCGCTCGCGCACTCCTGATCGCGGTGCCGGACGGCAGGTCCTGGCTGACGGAGATCGGCACGTCCGGGACGACTGCCCTGCCCGTATCGCCGGTGGCGGCCGAGCGCGCCAGCCTGGCCGCGAGTGTCGTGGAGGGGGCTATGTCCGCAGGTCTCGCCCGGCCCGGGAACGTGCCCATACCCGGACCGTACACATTGCTCCGGTATGTTCGCTGGCTCGTCGGCAACTACATCTTCGCCGGACAGACACCGGGCTTGTTTCGCCGCGCCTCCGACCGGTTGGATGCGGCGGGGCGGCCGGACCTTGCCGCCTTTGCCCGCGAGAAGGCAGCCGAGGAAGAGGGGCACGCCGACCTCGCCTATCGCGACCTTCAGGCGCTCGGGCTACCGGCGGCGGAAGTGGTCCGACTATTGCATCCGCCCAGTGCTGACGTGTTCGCGGACCGGTTCCGGGCGTACGTGGAATCGGATACCCCGATCGCCCATTTCGGATTCAGCTACTGCCTGGAGCGGATGGCGGTCGCGCGCGACCGTGCGTACATCCAGGGTATCGAGGCGATCTGCCCACCAGGCATCCGCGCGCTCCGCTTTCTCAAGGTGCATAGCGACATAGGCAGCGACAGTGGTCATGTTCACGAGCAGCTGGCCCTCTTCGAGTCGCTAGGCGGCGCGGAACTGACGAGTGTCGTCAGGGCGGTGTACGAGACCGCCCGGATGCTCGCTGAGCAGCCGAAGATGGACGAGGCGTTGTCGGACGAGGAGATTGCGCGGCGGCTTCGGCTTGCGGGAATCGAGGTTCCCCGCGCCCGCGTCGACACCGGAAAGGGCTCTAAGGCGCTTGCGACCTAGCGAGACCCCGGGTGGATGACTGTCCCGGGTATGGGCGGCGGGCTATGCCAAAGGTCTCATTGATTTTCAGGATCCCGCGGCCCAGTATTAAGAGGTTCCGAAATGGGGCGCAGCGCGCAGACGATGCCGATGCGCCGGGCCGCATTTTGAAGTGACAGCTCAGGAGAACAGTAATGGACGGGCAGCCGACGAAAAAGGATTACACCGGAAACGAAGGCGCAGTTTCGCAAGAATACTATGCCTTTTTGATGAACAAGCTATGGAAGCCGAACGGAAGGCAGCTGCGGGACCAGCTCATCGCCGCCAGCCAAGGGCAGCTAAAAGAAATCTTCACCGCGAACAACATCCCGTTTGATCCGAATGTCAAGATTCTGGTCGTCGACCTCGAGACGGCGCGAACGAATGGGTTCGAGGCGAACCCTTCACCGTTAAACTTCTACACCTTCGTCTTGCCGCCCGAGCCGCGTCGGAATTCTGATGAGCCACACTACAAGGCCATGCAGGCTTGGGCGACGGCGTACTACCACGCTATTAACGATAGCTACGGCATGTGACGCTCACCCGAAAGGCCAGCCACGGGTCCCACGTTGCGGACCCGAATGGCTGGCGCACGGTACGAGCCTGAAACAGCGTGACCGCGAAGCGGGCGTTCCTATTGCTGCGCTTGGAAGGAGTCGGTGTCGACCGGAAGTCCAGATAGCCGAATGATTGAGGCGAGCGTCCAGGAGCGTTCCCCCGGTCGGCCTTCGATGCCTTTGCCGTCTATGTTGTAGTTGCGGTCCTTGAGCAAGGGATCCTCTCCGGGGGCCCATTCCAGGTTCTTGAAGAAGTACGAACTCGGATCGCCCTTCAGCAGACCGGCAATGGTGGCGCAAACAATTAACGAGCCGAGCGGACCGAGCTTGTTGCCATTCTGCGGTGCTAACTCCGCCTCCCGAAGGATGTAGAACCAGAGCGAATCGGGTTCGCCCGGATTCAGTGACAGGGGAGAGAACCGAAGCGAGTCGGAAGAAGGCTTATTGGCAACGGCCGCGGCTGTAGCGGATCCGGCGGGAAGGTCGAGTTCGCAACTCCGAATGAGATTTCGGTACGCCAGCACGTTCTTCGGATGCGGGTCCTCGGCTAGGAACGCCAGGGCGTTTGCAAGCTTGGTATCGATCTTGCGCGCCATTTGCGGAAACTGGAGGTCGCCGCGCGACGAGTTCATTTGGAGGAACCAGTCCCACTGGATCACGTTGGCCGCACGGATCGGAACGAAGCCGCGCAGGTCGTCCGACTCGCCTGCGCCACCACCGTCGAACAGCGGCACGAAAACGTGATGCGTGCGAATGGACTCATTGGTCTGATACTGGTTGCCCACCATAGAGTGGCCGAAGCGGTACGCTGCGCCCGAAAATTCGATCGGGATGAAAGGCTCGCGATGCCAGCTGTACACGTACTCGAGGCCCAGCTCCCATCGTGCCGGGTCCGGTCCCGCCGGCACGAGTCGGAGTGCCGCCTTATGGACCGCCTCACTCGTTACCAGCTTGATGTAGTCGTTCCACACGATGAATTGATACAGCCGCCGCAGGGTGCGGCGGGCATTTTCGAACGGCTCGTCCATGCCAAGTTCAATCGCGCGATCCACTAGGGTGTTGTGCGCGAGCAAGAAAGCGAGGTGCAATTGGCTGATGATGGCATTCTCGTCGTTTCTCGGATCGCCGATCAGGGCCCGCCCCTGAGAATTGCGCGGCAGGTCGCGTAGGTTGTAGCCGGTGACCCGGCCAATCAGAAACTTCCTGCTCTGGCGTTTTGTCTCCTGATCGTAGAGATACAGCTGGTCATCCGGGCCGCGCCCATAAATGTTGTCGAGATCGAGGCGGGGCGTGCGGTAGTCTGTGAGACCGCTCGGGTCGATGCGACGCATCTGCAACGGCGTCGGATCGAACGTGATGTCGTGGGCGATGAATTGCCCGAAGTATGTGTAGCCGGCGGGGATTTCCGAGTTGTACTCTCGATCGAGTGATTCGCGCAGCCCATGTAGATCGTTAGCGATCTCGCGTGGGTGGGCGATTTCTCCTGAATGATTCGGGTCGTGCCACTCGATCATGTGGCCGTTGGCAAACTCTAGGCAATACTTCTCGCGCTCGTCATCAGAGTTCCCCGGGGGCAACCATCCCCGTACCTCAGGGAATATGCGGCCATAGGCACCTTCGTAACTCCGCGCGCGCGGCGCGTAGATCGTGAAATTCGGATTTTCGCCGTGTGCCATCGCAGATTCCCCCCGAGAGATCGCCAGCGAACCCCGTATAACTCGTGAGCACGACCGGTGGCCATGGCTCTGGTCCGTGCATCATCGTCGGCCATGCCGGGATCGGGCGCAATCATGCAGACGGCCTAGGAATCTCTGCATGAACGGCGCGACCCTCCCCGCAGCCGAGTTGAATTAGACCGAGTTCAAGGACCACGGGGCCGGAATTAGAGCCCGCCACGGCGGAATTCGCGCCGAGCTGCAGCGGCGCCGCGATTTTTGGGCCCCCTTTTAGCCTAGCAGGCGACTTGCTCGTCACCGCGTCGCCAGTCCAGATAGTGCCCTCGGACCCTTGCGGCGTGCCAGTCTGCCGCACACCCCGCCCCAGTGTGCATAGTTCACAAGTTTCGCGGAACTGGTCGGCAGATCCGGCCCGCTCCCGTGGCTAACCTTTGGCTCAAGTCGGTCGTCATGCGCGACCCGCGGTCTGGAAAGGACCCCGGGAACTGCACCGGCCGACGCCAAATATCCAAGGGAGGTGGGGCATGGTCGAGCCAGGGATGAAAAGCGAGCGGCAGGCGGAATCGAGCCCGGAAACGCTGACGATCCAGATCGCCACCGCGCATCCGCTCTTGCTGGACGGCCTCGCCTTCGTGCTTGCGCGTCTCGCCCCAAGGGTGGAGATCCAGCATGCCGACACCTTGCCACGCCTGCTTGCCGGGCTCGCAGCGCGCCCGGACACTGCGCTGGTCCTGCTCGATCTGATCGGGGCGGACGGCTTGGGCACGACCGCCATCGAGCGCGTCCGGGCGGCCCATCCGGAGATTCCCATCGTGGCGGTTTCCGGCACGACAGACCCCAAGACCATCATCGCCGCCATCCGTTGCGGCGCAATGGGATTCATCTCCCAGCGCTCGACTCCCAACGTCCTGCTCGGCGCGCTCCGGCTCGTGCTTGCCGGCGAGGTGTACGTCCCGTCTGCAGTGCTGCGTGAGCCGCTTGCGGTGGAGCCCGCACGTGCGTCGGGGCGGGTGGCGGCACCTGCGCCCGACGCAAGCGCGCTCGACCTCACGAAACGCCAGCTGGAGGTTCTTGCGCTGCTGGTGCAGGGCAAGGCCAACAAAGTCATTTCGCGCGAGCTCGGCCTCGCGCAGGGGACCGTGAAGGCCCATACCGCGGCGATTTTCCGCGCGCTGCGCGTATCGAATCGCACCGAGGCGGCATTCGCAGTCCGCTGCATGCGAATCGAGGTGCCTGCCCGCGGCTGATATTGGCGCACCGGACGCGCGCATCCCGACCGACGCTCCCCCAACCCCGATACCGCGCGGGAGGAACCCGCCCGCTTCGCCGGGACTGGTATCCTTGGGACTGTGGGGCCGCTCGCACGAAGCGGGACCGCGCGGAGATCGCGAACGGCGCAACAGGGGGAGGAGCGCTGCCGTGAGTGGGGATGGCCTCGGACGCGAGGCGGTCGCGGGCTTGCTCGTCTATGGCGGCCTGACGGTTTTCGCCGCCTACCAGCTGTTGCTGTGGTTTGGCGTGCGCGAACGCCAGGCGTTGCACCTCGCCGCCGCTGCCATCTTCATCGCGCTGTCGAACGCCCTTTCGAGCGGACTAGCCGAATTCGCGCTGCCTGCCGGACTGGTTCCCTGGCGTGCCGAGCTCGCTGCGGCGATGCCGCTCCTCGCCCTGGGAGCGCTGGTTTCGCTGGGCCGTGGTTATTTCGGCAGCGTCGTGCAGGGCACAGTCAGCGCGCGCGCCATGAAGTCTACGGTCATCGTGGCGCTCATCGGGGCAGCGACGGCGCCAGCGTGGGGTGCGGTGCCGCAGGCGCCGTGGATCGTCACTGCGATCGGTGTCGCAGCATTCGTGGTGTTTGCGACGGTGTACGTACGTATCGAGTTCGGCATTCGCCGACCGCCCCGACACGTGCGGCTGATTGCCCTGGCGCTGCTCGCGCTCGTGGCAGGACTCGCGCTGCGCCTGCATCGCGTCGGACACTTGGCCACGTGGCCCGAGATCGCCTTTCAGCTCGGAACGCTCGCTGCACTGCTGGTGCTCGGCTATACGGTGGCATCGCGCGGCCAGCTAGCGCGGCGCGAGCGCAAGCTGACCGAGCTGCGCAACTACATCGGCCAGGTCATGGCGGCCGACGTCGCGAAGCGCGCCGAGCGCGACATCCGCCTCACGATGACGCGGCGCGTTCAGGAGCTTTCGGGCTTTGCGCTTGCCGGCGACGGTGCGCTCGGGATCGAGGACCGCATGCACGCGCTGACGGCCCGCAACGAGGTCCTGGAGCGCGAAGTCCGGTTGCGGCGCGAAGCGGAAGGTCGGATCCGCGCGATGGCCTACCAGGATCCGCTCACGCGCCTGCCCAACCGCGCAATGCTCGGCGACAGATTCGCAGTGGTCACCGCGCAGGCGCGCCGGCACGGCCACAGGGTGGCCGTGCTGATGCTCGACCTGGACTACTTCAAGAGCGTGAACGACAGGCTCGGACACGAGATCGGCGACCGGTTTCTCACGCACGCGGCGAAACTGATCCTGCACAGCGTGCGGGAGTCGGACACGGTCGCGCGCTACGGCGGCGACGAATTCGTCCTGCTGCTCGGCGAGCTGCACCACTACTCCGAGGCGGGCATGGTCGCGCAGAA
>JBAVOG010000145.1:0-2521 GCA_049691875.1 Burkholderiales bacterium
AGCCGGGACCTTCGCCGACTCCATGGCCGCTGGGATCGGCTCCATGCCCTGTTGTCTGCGCGTCAGAAAACCGTCGGCAACAACGATCGCGTTATCGACCATCATGCCGAGGCCCACCACCAGCGCGCCGAGCGAGATTCGCTGAAGGTCGATGTCGAGCAAGGCCATGACGATGAACGTGGCGAGAATCGTGAAGATCAGGGCAAACCCGATGATCACACCCAGGCGCCAACCCATGAACAGCGCGACCACCACGATCACGATAGCCAACGCCTCGGCAAAGCTGATCAGAAAACCGTTGACCGCCTCGCTGACCACATCCGATTGCCAGTGGACCTTCAAGACTTCGATACCCACGGGCAACTCACCGTAGAGAGCCTGCAGGCGCGCTTCGAGGGCTTGGCCGACAGCGACGACGTTGGCGCCCGACTCGTTCGAAATCGAAAGGCCAATCGCCGGCACGCCATTGAAACGCATCACCTGATCCGGCGGTTCGGCATAGCCCTTGCGCACCGTCCCGATATCGCGGATGCGGATGAGTTCGTTCGCCGACGCCGGTCGTCCGGATGCGGCGGAAGCCTGGGCTCGCTCAAGGGGATTCGAGCGAATGGCGAGGTCGCCGATGTCTGAGGGCACGTCGAACGCGCCGGTCGGTGCGATGCGCAAGCGTTTACTCGCCAATTCGAGGTTGCCTGCGTCCACGACCGCATTCTGCAGCTGCAACGTGTCCGCAATGTTCTCTTCCGTCAGTCCGAGCTGGACGAGTTGCGTTTGCGCGACGTCCAGGTAGATGACCTTCCGTTGCGCACCCCAAAGATCGACCCGGGCCACGCCGTCGACGAGGCTCAACTCCTTTTTTAGGCGCTTGGCATAGTCTTCGATCTCGGCGTAGCCGAAACCATCGCCAATGACCGCGAGCTGAAAGCCGAAGACATCCCCGAAATCATCGTCAATCTGCGGTCGCTCCGTTCCCGGTGGCAAAGCGGCCTCGATGTCCCTGATCTTGCGGCGGAGCTTTTCCCAGACTTGGGGCAGCTCGTCGTCCCAATACTCCGCTTTGATCTCGACCTTGATCAGCGACAGTCCGGCTTTCGAAAAGGACTCAATGAAGTCGACTTCCGCTAGCTCTTGGATCGCCAGCTCGATGCGGTCCGTGACCTCCTGCTCGACCTCGGCTGGGCTGGCGCCCGGATAGGGTGTGGCGATCGTTGCATTCTTGACGCTGTATTCCGGATCTTCCAATTGGCCAAGGGTGAAGAAGCTGACGACGCCACCGATAATCAGTAATAGGGAGACAAAATAGGTGACGGCTCGATTTTCGAGGGCGATGGCAGCGAGGTTCATCGTCATTTCTCGTAGTGGTGCGGCGTTAGTGTTCTAGGAGGCGGACTTTCTGGCCTTCGCGCAGATAATTTACGCCGGCGGTGACGATCCATTCGCCCATTGCGAGGTTCTCCTGGACGACATAACCTTGCTTGGTCAGGCCATTGAGCTGAACCTCTCGCTTCGAGACCGTCAGCGCTTCGTCGTCGACGATCCAGACAAAGGTCTTGGCGCCCTCATCCTCGGAAAAGATGGCGGTGTCGGGAACGATCAGCTGTCCCTGCGTCAGCTCGGCAGCCGGGTCGTCCTTGGGGCTGCCCTTGCCCGCCATGCCTGGCAGGATCTTCACGTCCTCCGGCTGATCCATCATCACCGTCACGGGGTAAGTGCGCGTGGTTTCGGAGGCTTCGGAGCCGATCTCCTTGATCTTTGCCGGAATCGTTAGTGCCGGAAATGGATCGAAGACCACCTCGACGTCTTTGACCAGGTGCGCCAGAGAGATCAAGCTCTCCGGTATGTCAACCACCATTTCGATACGCGAGGTATCGACCAGCCGAACCACGGGCTGTTTGGCCTGGACGTCCTGGAAGTTCTCGACATAGGTCCGGACGATCTCGCCGGCGAAGGGCGCGGTCAACGTCGTGTAGGAAAGGTCTAGCTCAGCGCGCCGCAAGGCGGCCTCCTGCTCCCCGACAGCCGCCTTGGCGACATCAGCGGCCGCGATGTAAACGTCGAGTTCTGCCTGCGATACATGACCCTTCTCGGCCATCGTGCGATGGCGCTTGAGCTGTGCATCGGCATTCACCCGCTCGGCATGCGCGCGTTCCAGCTCGGCTTTCATCTTGTTGACGTCGGTCACGAAGGTGGCCGGGTCGATCTTGGCGATCAGGTCGCCTTTCTCGACGATGTCGCCGACATTCACCGGCCGTTCCACCAGCGGCCCGGCGACCCGAAAGGAGAGGTCGATCTCCTGCGTTGCCTGCGCTCGTCCGGAAAACCAGCGACGGGCAAAGGCGGAGGTGTCACCTAGCTTGATCGCGCGCACCGGCCGCACGACCTCCGTCTTCTCCACGACCTCTTTCCCGCAGGCAGCGATGCCGGCGACGAGCAAGAACAATGACGCCGTGCTGGCCAAAGATCTTAGCGGACTCATGTCAAGAACTCCCCTTGGTGCCTGCCCTCTGGTTCCAGTTCATCC
>JBAVOG010000146.1:0-1703 GCA_049691875.1 Burkholderiales bacterium
GCCCATCACCGCGCACGTACCCGCCGTCGTCGCCAGATTGCCTTCGACATCCTCGATCTGCTGCGCGTCGATGGTGCCCGCGCGAAACATGGCCCAGAATCGCCGGCAATCAGTACAGGCGCCGAGGCGCTCGCCGTGCCAGCGGGTCGGCATCATCGGCCCGGCCAGGAGCTGAATGGCGGGGATGTCCGTCGAAGCGGCGCCCATCAGCTGCGCCGGTACGGTCTTGTCGCATCCGCCGACGAGCACGACCGCGTCCATCGGCTGCGCGCGCACCATCTCCTCGACGTCGATCGACATCAGATTGCGGAACATCATGCTCGTGGGGTGCAGGAACACCTCGCCGAGAGACGTCGTCGGAAACTGGACCGGCAGTCCGCCCGCGGCCAGCACACCGCGCTTGACGGCCTCGATCAGGTCCGGGAAGTGACGGTGGCAGTTGTTGAAGCCGCTCGCGGAGTCCGCGATGCCGACCACCGGTCGCGCCAGCATCTCCGCCGAGTAGCCCATCGATCGTGCGAAGGAACGGCGCAGATAGAGCGAGAAGTCCGCGTCGCCATAGTTGGTCAGGCCACGGGCCAGGCCCCGCGGCGGCGTGCGATCGTCAGCCATGGGGAGATTCTAGGGGGTTCTGCGGGAGGGAGAAGCGAAAATGCATAATCCCCTCCTCTTCGACGAGGGGTGTCGCCGAAGGCGACGGGGTGGTGTACCGCGCCAATTCGAAGCTCGAACCACCCCGCCCGCTACGCGGGCACCCCTCCTTGAAAAGGAGGGGAAAAATCAACCGTCTCACCCGCCCCGACTTTCACCCCCAGATCGCCCGCGCCGCGTCGACGCACAGCTTGAGCTTTGCGCGCTCGTCGGCCTCGGTGATGGGATTGCCGCCCATCGTGCTCGCGAATCCGCACTGCGGGCTGATCGCGAGGCGCGCGGGATCGATGTGTCGTGCGGCCTCGGCGGCCCTGCGCTTGAGCTCGTCGAGCGACTCGAGCTGCGGGACTTTCGAGCTCACCATCCCGAGGACCACACCCTTCGATTTCGGCACCAGTCGCAGCGGCGCGAAATCGCCCGCGCGCGGCGTGTCGAACTCGAGGAGAAAATGATTCACCTTGGCGCGCTGGAAAAGCTTCTCCGCAACGGACTCGTACCCGCCTTCCGCAAGATACTTGCCCTTGTAGTTGCCGCGGCACATGTGAACCCCCACGACGACATCGGCGGGGATGTCCTGCACGGCCTGGTTGATCGCTTCCACGTACAGATCGACGAGCAGTTCCGGATCACCGCCATCCGCCTTGACGCGCTCGCGCGCTGCCGGATCGCAAAGCGCCGCCAGCGCGACCTCGTCGAGCTGCACGTAGCGCGCCCCCGCCGCCGCGAGTTCCCTGATCTCCTCGCGGTACACCTTGCCGAGCTCGGCGAAGAACTCGGCCGGATCGCGATACACGCCGGGATCGGCGTACTGGTTCCCGCGCCAGAAATGCATCGTCGACGGCGACGGCATCGTGATCTTGGGCGTCGCCTTCGTGATGCCGGCGACGAAGCGATACTCGTCGAGCGTGATCGGCCCGCGGCGGCGCACGCGCCCGTCCACGTGCGGCGTGGTGAAGTCGGTCTCGTGCCCGTGCTCGTCGTGAAACTTGAAGAGCGCCTCCTTGACGGTGAGGCCCTCGGTCAGAAACACGAAGCGCGCCCAGTACGAGACG
>JBAVOG010000147.1:0-1735 GCA_049691875.1 Burkholderiales bacterium
CACGAGCACGATCGCCATGCCGTACATGAGGAAGTTCGCGATGATGAGCGCGAAGTAGATGAAGTAGATCAGCCCGGGATGCTCGATCTGCATCGTCGGGCCGACCACCACGTTCTTCAGCTCGAGCGCGGCGAGAAACGCCGCAGCGGCGGCACTGCCGGGAATGCCGAGCGTGAGCGTCGGCAGCATCGAGCCGCCGATGTTCGCGTTGTTGGCAACCTCCGCGCATACGATGCCTTCGTAACTGCCCTTGCCCCACTTGGCCCGCTCCTCGGGAGAAGCGCGGCGCCGGCCGATGTCGTACGCGAGGAACGCGGCCACGTTCGCTCCGGCGCCGGGAATGGCGCCGACGATGGTGCCGACGAGCCCGGAGCGCAGCGCCGCACGGGAATGCTTCCACAGCATGCTGAACGGTGGAACGACGCGGCCCACTTCCGCGGGAATGCCCGTTGGGCTCTTCTTCGGCAGCACCCGCAAGATCTCGGCGAGCCCGAACAGCCCGATCAGGACCGGGATATAGCTGATCCCGTCCTCGAGGCGGTCGAATCCGAACGTGAACCGGGGCGCGCCATGGATGGCGTCCAGCCCCACGAACGACACGACGAGCCCGATCCAGCCCGCGATCCAGCCCTTGACCGGTCGCTTGCCGGACGACATCGTGCCGGATATCGCGATGCCCCACATCGCGAGCAGGAACATCTCCAGCGACTGGAACGAGAGCGCAAGCTTCAGGAGGACGGGGATGAAGGCGATCAGCAGCAGGATGCCGACCCAGTTGCCGAGAAACGACGCGGCAATGGCGGTTCCCAGCGCGAGACCGCCCTCGCCCCGCTTTGCAAGCGGGTAGCCCTCGATCATCGTCGGCACCGAGTCCGGCGTGCCGGGAATGTTGATGAGCACGGCCGAGATCGCCCCGCCGAACACGCTGCCGGTGAAGACGCCGAGGATGAACATGATGGCGACGTTCTGGCTCATGCCCGTGGAAAGGCCGATGAGCAGCGCCATCGCCATCGTCGTCGAGAGGCCCGGCATCGCGCCCCACAGGATGCCGAGCGTGGTGCCGGCGAGACACACGAGAATCAGGTAAGGCGAGAGCGCCGCCAGGAGCTGATCAAGGATCATGTTCAGCCCGAGCCCGGTAGCGGAATGTTGAACCCGTAGCGAAACGCCGCGGCGAACACCAGTACCGTGACGCCCGCGGTCAATGCGCAGCGGAGCACCGACGCGCGCCAGAAGATGCGCAGAATCGCAGCGAGAATCGGGGTCGAGATCGCCTCGAAAGTGCCGATCGCCAGCTTGACGCCACCGACACGGAACGCGACCTCGAACGGCAGCGCGTCGATGAGCACCACCAGCGCGACGAGCAGACCGAAAAGCGCCCACCCGCGCCCGGCGTGCGAGTCGCTTTCAGCGGCGTCCGCGGAGAAAGCGCTCCGAAGATTCTTGCCGCCGCCTTCGCGCATTGCACCAAAGGCTAACCCGATCGCCATCGCGAAAAGAGTCAGCCCGGTGATGAATGGAAGCAGGCCGGGCGCGGTCAGGGCGCGGCCAGGGTTCGGCTGCTGCGCGGCAAGGATCATCACCGCTATTGCGAATACGCCCACCACGATTGCAGCCAGGAAATCCTTCTGCGGCGTGGAAGCGTCCTCTTCCTCGCCGTGAAATCCATGCTCGAGGTTCTCGCGTTCGCGCGCGATGCGCGCCTCGCCCTGGTCCGGACTCACCTGGCCTGACT
>JBAVOG010000148.1:0-2355 GCA_049691875.1 Burkholderiales bacterium
GCCTTCGCCTTCCGCGCCGAGCAATGCTTCTGCCGGAACGCGGCAGTCGTCGAACGCAAGCGTCGCGAGCGGGTGCGGCGAGATCGTGCGGATGCGCGCCGCGACGGTGAACCCGGGCACGCCGGCATCGACGACGAATGCCGACAGGCCCTTCGAGCCGGATTCGGGTCCGGTGCGCGCGAACACGACGTAGTGATCGGCAATGCCACCATTCGAAATCCAGGTCTTGGTTCCGTTGATCACGTAGGCATTGCCGTCGCGCCTCGCCGTCGTCGCAATCGCGCCCACGTCGCTGCCGGCCTGCGGCTCGGAGAGTGCGAAGGCCGCAATTCGCTCGCCGCGCGTGACCGGAGGAAGGTACGCCTGTCGTTGTGCCGCGCTCCCGAAGAGCGAGATCGGTCCGGTGCCGAGTCCCTGCATCGCGAATGCGAAATCCGCGAGTCCTTCATGGCGCGCCAGGATCTCGCGGCTCAGGCACAGACTGCGAACATCGAAAGCGTCCGCCCGCGCCGTTACGCAGCAAGCCTCGAGCAATCCGGCGCGGCCCAGCCGGCGCACGATCTCGCGGCAGGTGGCATCGAGCGAGTCGTCGTCTTGTGCGTGGCCTGCCAAGCCGGTCAGCTCGTTCGCCGCGAATCGTTCGAGCTCCGCGGCGCGTCGACGGTGCCGCTCCTCGAAGAACGGCCACCCGAGATACGATGTGTCAGCCATGGGCGGAAGCGGGGCCGGGAGGACGTCGGCCCACTAGTTCCCTTCGAACTTTGGCTTTTCCTTCTTGACGAACGCGTTGTACGCACGTTCGAAGTCGCCGGTCTGCATGCAGATGGCCTGCGCCTCCGCTTCGGCCTCGATTGCCTGCTCGATGGACATGTTCCATTCCTGATGCAGACATTTCTTGGTCATCGAGTGCGCGAATGCCGGGCCATTCGCGAGCGTGAGCGCCATCTCGTTCGCGCGCGCCAGGAGCTTGTCCTGCGGCACGATCTCGTTGAAGTAGCCCCATGCGAGGCCTTCCTCGGCTTTCATCACGCGACCCGTGTAGAGGAGCTCCGATGCCCGCCCCTGGCCGATGATGCGCGGCAGAATCGCGCAGGCGCCCATGTCGCAACCGGCGAGACCGACGCGGACGAACAGAAACGCCGTCTTGCAGTCCAGCGTGGCATAACGGAAATCCGAAACCATCGAAATGATGGCGCCCGCACCGGTGCAGATTCCATCGACGGCGGAGATGACCGGCTGCGGACAGTTGCGCATCTCCTTGACGAGGCTTCCGGTCATGCGGGTGAAGACCATCAGCTCGTCCATCTTCATCTTCACCAGCGGCCCGATGATCTCGTGCACGTCCCCGCCCGAGCAGAAATTACCGCCCTCTCCCGTGACGATCACGGTCCGCACGTCGTCCACGTACTGCAACTTGTGAAACGTGTCGCGAAGCTCCGCGTAGCTCTGGAACGTGAGCGGGTTCTTGCGTTCGGGACGGTTGAGCGTGATGGTCGCGACGCGATCCTTCACTTCCCACTTGAAATGCTCCGGCCGCCATTCGGCCGCTGTCAGCTTGTACATGATGTTCCTCCTGGAAATTCGATTCAGCCCGCGAAAGCCATTCAACCGACCATCGTCAGACCGCCGCTCACGCTGAGCACCTGGCCGGTGACGAAGCTCGTCGCGTCGCTGGAAAAGAAGACGACCGCGTCGGCAACCTCTTCGGGCTGCGCGAGCCGTTGCATCGGCGTGACGCGAATGAATGCATCGCGGATCTTGTCGGGCACGGCGGCCAGGAGCGGCGTGTCGGTCGGTCCCGGGCACACGCAGTTCACGGTGATGTTGTGCCGGGCCATCTCGCGGGCGAGTGATTTGGTGAAGGCGATCACGCCGCCCTTGGCTGCCGAGTACACCGTTTCGCCGAGGCTTCCGACGCGCCCGGCGTCGCTCGCCACCGAAACGATCTTGCCCGCCCGGCGCTCCATCATGGGCTCGATGAATGCCCGGGTCACCATGATCGGGCCCATCAGGTTGAGGTCCACGACCTTGCGCCAGAAGTCCGGCGTGTTCTTGATGAACGGCTCCGTCCGATCCCAGCCCGCGACGTTCGCCACGATGTCCACCTGCTTCGCCTTGGTGAGGGCGTCGCGCCGGAAGGCCTCGATCGAACCGGGATCGGTCACGTCCAGGCGGAAGAAGTCCGCCCGGTGACCCTGTTCGCGTGCCCGCGCCGCCACGGCCTCGCCGGCTTCCATGGCGATGTCGCCGAGCAGGACGTGTGCGCCCGCGGCGGCGAGTTTTTCAGCGGTGGCGCGCCCGATTCCGGATGCGGCGCCGGTGACAACGGCGGTTTTTCCCTGAAGTTGCATCGCG
>JBAVOG010000149.1:0-6030 GCA_049691875.1 Burkholderiales bacterium
CATCACGACGTTGTCCGGCCCCGCGGGAATCATCGGCAAGCACATGAAAGACTCCGTCGAGCTCGCGGTCGCGCATCTCGGCGGCAAGGTCGGTGGGCTCGAGACCGAGATCATCTTCGGCGACGACCAGGTCAAGCCCGACGTCGGCAAGCAGCTTGCAGACGAGATGGTGAAGCGCAACAAGGTGCAGTTCGTGGCGGGGGTCATCTGGTCCAACGTTCTGCTGGCCGTCGCACCGACCGTGACCAACGCCGGCGTGTTCATGATCAGCACCAACGCAGGACCTCACCAGCTGGCCGGAAAGGACTGCAGCAAGTATTTCTTCTCGACGTCCTGGCAGAACGATTCGACGCCCGAGGCGATGGGCCACGTGATGAACGACCAGAAGGTCGGTGAAGTCTACGTCATGGCCCCCAATTACGCCGCCGGCAAGGACATGGTCAACGGCTTCAAGAGCTCCTACAAGGGCAAGATCGTCGGCGAGGTGTACACGAAGCTCGGCCAGCAGGACTATCAGGCGGAAATCAGCCAGCTCCGCGCAAAGAATCCCAAAGCGGTATTCGTCTTCCTTCCTGGCGGCATGGGCATCCAGTTCGTCAAGCAATACTCCGCGGCGGGACTGCGTGACCAGATCCCGCTCTACTCGGTCTACACGGTCGACGAAGTGTCCCTGCCGGCGCTCAAGGACGTGGCGCTCGGCCAGTACGAGACGCGGTACTGGAGCCCGGATCTCGACAACGCCGCGAGCAAGAAGTACGTCGCCGACTTCCGCAAGAAGTACGGCTACACGCCCGCCTTCTACGGCGCCCAGAGTTACGATGGCATCATGCTCATCGATGCGGCCGTCCGCGCAGTGAAAGGCAATCTCAACGACAAGGCGGGCATGATCAAGGCGATGGAAAAGGCCGACTACGCCTCCACGCGCGGGAAGTACACGTACAACACGAACCACTTCCCGATCCAGAATTACTACATGCTCGAGGCCGTGCGCAATCCCGCCGGCGAGGTCGAGATGCAGATCCAGAAAGTGATCCTCGAGAATCACAAGGACCGCTACTACAAGGAATGCAAGATGAAGTGATTGCGCTCCGCCCGGAGCGCAGGAAAGAGGGCGTGGCACTGCCGCGCCCTTTTTTTGCTGCCCTCTTGCAGTGAGCCGGATGGAGGAATTTTTCGGGACACTCGCCCGTCACGTGACATGAACTTCTTGCTCGTCATCGAGCAGATCCTGAATGGATTGCAGTTCGGGGTGATGCTCTTCCTGATGGCCGCCGGGCTGACGCTCGTGTTCGGCATCATGAACCTCGTCAACCTCGCGCACGGATCGCTCTACATGGTCGGCGCCTACCTGGCGACCGCCGCGTACCAGTGGAGCGGGTCATTTCCGCTCTCCGTCGTGCTTGCGCTCGCCGGCACGCTGGTCGTCGGAATGGTCGTGGAGCTCGTGGCGCTGCGCACCCTCTACGAGCGGGATCACCTCGATCAGGTGCTCGCGACGTTCGGCCTGATCCTCTTCTTCAACGAGCTGATCGCGATCATCTGGGGTCGGGCCGCGCTCTACACGAGCCTCCCTGAGTACCTGCAGGGCCACGTCGAGCTGCTGCCCGGGATGCCCTATTCGACCTACCGGCTGCTGATCATCTTCATCGGACTCGCGACGGCCGGGCTGCTGTGGTACGTCGTCACCAGGACGCGGCTCGGCATGCTGATCCGCGCGGGCGCGTCGAACCGCACGATGGTGGCCGCGCTCGGCATCAACATCCGGCTGCTCTACACGATCGTGTTCGGCTGCGGCGCGGCACTCGCCGGGCTCGCGGGCCTGCTCGCAGGACCCATCTACACGGCGCAACCGGGGATGGGCGAGCTCATCCTCATCCAGGTCTTCGTCGTGATCGTCATCGGCGGGATCGGATCGATTCGCGGCGCGCTCTTCGGCGCCATCCTGGTCGGCATGGTCGACACCCTCGGCAGAGCCTTTCTGAAACCGATGCTGGCGACGGTGATTTCCCCGGAAGCGGCACAGACCGCGGGTCCGGCGCTCGCGTCGATGCTGATCTACGTGCTGATGGCCGCCATTCTCGCAGTGCGTCCCGAAGGTCTGTTCCCTTCGCGTGGATAGCCCGATGGCCTGGCGATATCGAACCGTCGCGCTCGTTGTCGGCCTCGTGCTGCTCGCCGCCTTGCCGCCGGTCGCGATTGCGTTGGACGAGCCGTTCTACATCGACCTCTTCCGCCGGTTCATGATCTTCGCGGTGGCGGCGGTGAGCCTGAATCTCATCCTGGGCTACGGCGGCATGGTCTCGTTCGGGCATGCCGCGTACATCGGCGTCGGCGCCTACTCGGTCGGCATCCTCGCGTACTACGGCATCGACAACGGGTACCTGCAGTGGGGCGTCGCGATCGGCGCGTCGGCACTCGTGGCGCTTGCCATCGGCGCGGTATCGATCCGGACGAGCGGCATCTACTTCATCATGATCACGCTCGCGTTCACCCAGATGCTCTACTTTCTCGGAATCTCGATCGAGGAATACGGCGGGGACGATGGCATGAGCCTCGCCACGCGCAGCCAGTTCGGCGACTGGCTCGATCTCAGCGACGGCACGACGTTCTACTACCTGGTGCTCTGCATCCTCGTGCTGTTCATGTTCATCGTCCATCGCATCGTGCACTCCCGGTTCGGGATGGTCATCCGGGCGGCGAAATCGAACGAGGTCCGGACCCGCGCGATCGGTTTCTCGCCCTACCCCTACAAGCTGGCGGCATTCGTGATCGCCGGCGCCATGTGCGGCATCGCAGGCGCGCTGCTGGTGAACCACATCGCCTATCTCACGCCGGACTTCATGCACTGGACGCGATCGGGCGAGCTCATGTTCATGGTGATCCTGGGCGGAATCGGCACTGCGGCCGGACCGCTCTTCGGCACGGTCGCCCTGCTCTACCTCGAGGACGCGCTCTCGGCCTGGACCGCGCACTGGCAACTGTACCTGGGAATCTTCCTGGTCCTCGTGGTGGTGTTCGCGAAGCGCGGCCTCGTGGGGCTGCTTCCTGCCGACAAACCGGAGAAGTGACGGAATGACCGACGTCCTGCTCGACGTACGCGGTCTGGTCAAGACGTTCGGCGCATTGCGCGCGACCGACAACGTCCACCTGGATATCCGCGCCGGGGAGACGCACGCGATCATCGGACCGAACGGTGCGGGCAAGACCACGCTCATCGGTCAGCTCGCCGGTAACATCCGGCCCGACTCCGGCGAGATAGTCTTCGACGGCCAGGACGTCACCAGCCTGGGAGCGGCTGCGCGTTCACGCCGGGGACTCGCCCGCTCGTTCCAGATCACCAGCATCTACCGCGAATTCACCGCCCTCGAGAACGTGGCGCTGGCGGTCCAGGCGCATGCCGGCCACAGCTTCCGGTTCTGGCGTGCGGCAAGCCGCGAGCCTGCGCTGCGCGAGCCGGCGCGGGCGATCATGAACGATATGGGACTGGGCAAGCGCGCCGACGTGCTCGCCGCCAACCTGTCGCACGGCGAACAGCGCCAGCTCGAGATCGCCATGGTGCTTGCGACGCGACCGCGCCTGCTGCTCCTCGACGAACCTGTCGCGGGCATGGGTGCCGACGAGTCCCAGCGCATGGTCGAATTTCTGACGACCCTGAAAGGGCGCCAGACCATCATCCTGGTCGAGCACGACATGGATGCCGTCTTCACGCTGGCCGATCGCATCTCGGTGCTCGTCTACGGACAGGTCATCGCCTCCGGGACTCCCGAGGAGATACGCTTCAATCCGGAAGTGCGCCGCGCATATCTCGGCGAGGACGAGGAGGCCTGATGCTGGTCGTCGAAGGCCTCGAGACCGCCTACGGCGTGAGCCAGGTGCTCTTCGGCGTGTCGTTTCGCGTCGACGAAGGCCAGGTCGTGACGCTCCTCGGTCGGAACGGGATGGGCAAGACCACGACCATCCGCTCGATCATGGGAATCGTCCGGTCGAAGTCCGGCGCCATCACTTTCGACGGCAAGCCGCTGGGAGGGCTGCCCTCCTACCGGGTCGCCCAGAGCGGCCTGGGTCTCGTGCCCGAGGGCCGGCAGGTGTTCCCCAACCTCACCGTCCAGGAAAATCTCGTCGCCACGGCAGCGAATCGCACCGGGCGCTCCGATCCCTGGACGTTGGAGCGCGTCTTCGGATTCTTTCCGCAGCTCGCGGAGCGTCGCCGCAACTACGGCAATCAGCTGTCCGGCGGCGAGCAGCAGATGCTCGCGATCGGTCGCGCACTGATGACGAATCCGCGTTTGCTGATCCTCGACGAGGCGACCGAAGGCCTCGCGCCCAAGATCCGGCAGGAGATCTATCAGTCCATTTCGGAGCTGAAGACCGCCGGCCTTGCCATCCTGGTGATCGACAAGGACATCAAGGCGCTCACGCGCATCGCGGACGCGAACTTCATCCTCGAAAAGGGCCGCGTGGTGTGGAACGGCACGTCGGCCGAGCTCGCGCGGAACGAAGACCTCCAGCACCGCTACCTCGGCGTCTGAAGTGCGCAGCAACCGGGGTGGTGAACGATGCTTGTCGAAGCCGCAACCACCCCCCGCCCTGCGGGCGGACCCCTCCTTGAAAAGGAGGGGAAAATTCTTTCTCCCCTCCTCGTCGAGGAGGGGTGGCACGCGTAGCGTGACGGGGTGGTGTTCCAGAGCCTATGCAGTACGCGAACTGTTTGCGGTGGACACTACCAATCTTCCTTCACCGCGCTGACCACCGCACCACTCATCGCCTGGCGTCCACTTGCCACCGCCGTGACGCTGGCAAGCACGAGCATTACCGCGGTGAAGATCACGAGCGGCAGCCACGGCACGTGCAGATCCATGCCCCAGTGGAAGGACTGGCGGTTGACGACGTGGATGAGCACCAGGCTGATGAACCAGCCCAACGCAGCGCCGACTGCCAGCCCGAGTGCGCTCACCACTGCGCCTTCCGTCGCAAGCATGACGCCGATCTGGCGACGCGTCACGCCCAAGTGTCTCAGCATCCCGAACTCGCGCCGGCGCGTGAGCACCAGGCTGCCGAAACTTGCCGAAAGGCCCATCAGGCCGATCACGAGCGCCACCGCCTCGAGCGCATAGGTGACTGCGAAGGTGCGATCGAATGCCCGCAGGGACCGGCTCCTGATCTCGGCGGGGAGCGCGATCTCGAGTCGCTCGCCGCCGGGTACGCGCTCTGCGATGAGCCGGGCCACCGACTCCCGCGCGACCCCTGCCGCGAGAAACAGTCCGCCGTCATTCGCCTTGCGATCTCCGGTCAACGCGATATAGAGGTCGCGATCGATGACGAGGGCGCCCTGCTGGCGCACATAGTCGCGCCAGATCCCGGCGATCCGGAAGCGTGTGCTGCGTCCTGCGAGCGGAATCTCCACGATACGGCCGGGCACGAATCCGTACAGGTCGGCGACGATTTCGCTTACCCAGAGGTCGGGCGGGTCGCCGGGCTCCGCTGCGACCGGCTTGCCGACCAGGGGTAACCCACGGGTCGGGTCCGAAGCGTCGAGCGAGCGTGCGAGAAGGGCCACGCGCGGCCGCGCCGGGTCCAGCAGGATGTCTTCGCGACGCACGAAATCGGCGCGAATCACGCCAGGCAGTTTCGCCAGGACGCGCTGCGCCTCGAGTGAGAGATAGCCGGTATCGGTCAGCGCGCCCGCCCGCACGTACAGATCCGCCGGCAGAACCCTGCCCAGCCACGCATCCAGCGACACGCGAAACGAGCCCACCATGATCGCCATCGCGACGAGCAAGCTGACGCTTGCGACGATCGATGCCAGGCTCACCGTCGCCTGTCCCGGGGCACCGCGCAGTTGCAGCAGTGCGAGCGCGATGGCCGGTACGCGCGGAATCGGCAATGCACGAAAGACAAGGCGCGCGATACGCGGCATCAGCAGAATGATCCCGATCAGCAGGAGGCCGATCGCCGCGTACCCGAAGATCGGCAGCCCCCCCACGGGTGGCGCGAAAGTCGCGAGTGCCCCTGCGCCAGCGAGCGCCGCGC
>JBAVOG010000150.1:0-2039 GCA_049691875.1 Burkholderiales bacterium
GCCCTCGAGCGCATGGAGCGGATCGCGCCTGCGCACGTCGATTCGCCCTTCACCTTTCATTTCCGGGACTTTCCCGGCAGCCCGGACCCGGTACTCGTGCTCGATGACGCGGCGGTCGGCTACGACGGCCCGCTGGTCCTCGACGCGATCAAGCTCACGATTTCCGCGGGCGCCCGGATCGGCCTGCTCGGGCGCAACGGCGCGGGGAAATCGACGCTCATCAAGCTGCTCGCGGGACGACTCGCAACGCGAACCGGGCAACGCCGCGAGGGCAAGAACCTCCGCGTCGGCTATTTCGCGCAACACCAGCTCGAGGAGTTGCGCGGCGACGAGAGCCCGCTGCAGCACCTGGCACGCGTAAACCCCGCGGTGCGCGAGCAGGAGCTGCGCAGCTATCTCGGCAGCTTCGATTTTTCCGGTGACATGGCGCTGGCACCGGTCGGACGCTTTTCAGGCGGAGAGCGGGCGCGCCTGGCGCTCGCGCTCGTGATCTGGCAGCGGCCCAACCTGCTGCTGCTGGACGAGCCGACGAATCACCTGGACCTCGATATGCGCGAAGCGCTCACGCTCGCGCTGCAGGAATACGAGGGCGCAATGGTCCTGGTCTCCCACGACCGCCACCTGCTGCGCACCGCGACCGATTCGCTGATGCTCGTTGCCGGCGGCCGCGTGCAGGAGTTCGACGGCGATCTCGACGATTACCGCGACTGGCTCTCGGCACGCGACGCACCCGCCAAGATGCGTTCGCCGGCGGCAGGCGAGCGGCGCGATCAGAAGCGGGCCGAAGCCGCCGCGCGCCAGCAGACCGCGCAGCGGAAAAAACCGCTCATGAACCGGATCGGACGGCTCGAGCGGGAAATGGCGGATCTGACCGCCGAAAAAGGTCGCATCGAGAGCCAGCTTGCATCCGAGTCCTTCTATAACGGAGCCGACCGCGAGGAGGTTGCCGCGGCGCTGCGCGACCAGGCTCGAGTTAGCGTTCGTCTCGAGACCGTGGAGGCGGAATGGCTGGCACTGCAGGCCGAGCTGGAACAGCTCGGCAAGGAGATCGTCTAGGTGCGCGGTCCTAGTTGATGGTCGGATGGCCGCCGGTCACGTCGACGACGGGCGCCATCCCCGAGGGCAGCGCGAGATCGATGCTCCACTCGCTCTTCTGCACCGCGTTCTGCAGCAGCTTCATCAGTCCGTGCAGGAGACTATCGTCGAGCGTCAGGTGCACGCCCTGGCCCGCTGCGGGCAACAGTCCGAGAACGTTGCGGCCCTGCTTGTCGCGCCGCGGCTGAATTCGCGTGATCAGCAGCGGCTCCGTGCCGAGCGGCCGCTCGCGTTCCGCTTCTTCGTAGGGCTTGGAGAAGTTCGCCTTCTGGATCGCCTTCTCGTGCTGGAACCCGAGCAAGGCCTTGCGCGCCTCGGGATTTTGCTGGAGCTGAACTTCGGGGACTGCCTGGGCCATGTTGAGCAGCACCGGCCAGAGCCGCACGATGCAACGCCGGGTCAGCCACAGCAGGACCTCCGCACCCGTATCGGTGGCGAGTCGCATCAGGAGCCGGTCTTCCTCCGGCCGGTATTCGACCTTGAGCTGGTGGAGTCGCATGGCGTCGAGTCAGTTTAACCCCAAAAACACCCCCCACACGTTCATGCGAGGGTGGCCGGTGCGGCAGGTGTCACGTCCGCCCTCTCGCCGGCACGTCGCGTTACACTTGCCGCCGCATGCAGGAGGGCGTTTCCGACGAGGAACTGATGCAGCGCTACCGCGACGGCGAGGCAGGCGCATTCGACTCCCTCTACCAGCGCCATCGAGGGCCGGTGTTTCGCTACCTGAGGCGCCAGACCGGCGACCCCGCTGTGGCCGAGGAACTGTTTCAGGATGTCTGGATCCGACTCATCAATGCGCGCCACGACTATGCAGTCAAGGCCCGCTTCACCACGTGGCTGTACACCATCGCTCACAACCGGTTCCTCGATCACCTGCGCTCCCGCGGGCGCGCCGATCTCACGAGCTTTGACGACGCTCTCGAGACGGTGGTCGACTTTCCTTC
>JBAVOG010000151.1:0-26476 GCA_049691875.1 Burkholderiales bacterium
CGTGCGAGCCGCCCCTAAGGAAGGCGTGGGACCCTTCCTTTCCCACCCTGGCCCGAAGCCTCCGCGCTTCGGGCCGGGCGGGGTGGCTGCGCAGCAGCCGGGGTGATTCGCCTTTCACTCTTCGCGCTTCTCTTCTTCGGGGGCGGGGGGCGGCTTGGGTTTGGTGTGGAGCTTGTGTGTCGCGCCGGTCAGGTCGCCCGCCAGTATCAGTGGCGCGATGTCGAGCGCCTTATCGATCGCCTCGTCGATGAGCGCGCTCTCCTCGGGACGCGGGGGATGCAGCACGTAGTCGGCGACCTGGCTGCGATCACCCGGATGACCGATGCCGATCCGCAGCCGCCAGAAAGCCTGGGTTCCGAGCGTCGCGTGGATGTCCTTCAGCCCATTGTGCCCGGCCACGCCCCCGCCGAGCTTGAGCTTCACCGTTCCGGGCGCAAAGTCGAGCTCGTCGTGGACGACCACGATCTCCTCCGATTCGATCTTGTAGAACCGCGCGAGCTGAGCGACGCTTCGACCGGAATCGTTCATGTAGGTCTGCGGCATCAGCAGCCAGACGTCGCCGGACGGCGCGGCGACCTTTCCCGCGACACCCTGAAACTTGGCCTCGACGCGCAGCGGCGCCCGGCTCCGATCCGCAAGTCGTTGCACGAACCAGAACCCGGCATTGTGCCGGTCGCGCTCGTGCTTGCGGCCGGGATTGCCCAGCCCTGCGATGAGTCGAATCGCCATGATCACGCGCCACGATGAGGAAGTGTCAGCAAGAGTCGAGCCGGAACGCGCCCGGTCGCAACCGGCCCGGCGCGAATCCGCGCCGGGCATGTCTCGGGCCGTCCATCGCGCGTGCGCGCGAGGTTTACTTCTTCTCGCCTTTGTCTTTCTTGGATTCCTCGGCAGGTGCAGCCGGCACTTCGACCTGCTTCGCAGCGGGCACTTCGGAGGCGGGTACCTCGGCCGCGGCAACCACGGCTTCCTCCTCGACCACGATCTCCTTCGGAATGCTCGTTGTCACCACGGCCGGATTCTCGTCCGCCGAGAGCACGGCTTTCACGCCCGCCGGCATTGCAATATCGCGAATGTGGATGGTGTCGCCCAGCGCGATGTTCGAAAGGTCCACCTCGATGAACTCGGGCAGATCCGCCGGCAGACACGATACCTCGAGCTCCGTCATCACGTGACTGATGACCGCCGCGGAGACCTTCACGGCGGGCGAGCTTTCCTGGCCCATGAAATGCAGCGGGACCCTGGTGTGGATCTCCTGATCGGCGCGCACCCGCTGGAAATCGATGTGCTGCACCTGCTTCTTGTAGGGATGCATGTTCAGGGCGCGCAGCAAGACCTGCTGGTCCTGTCCGCCCAGCTTGAGCGTCAGGATCGAGGCATGGAAGGCCTCCTTGCGCAGGCTCTGGTAGAGCTCGTTGTGGTCGAGCTCGATCATTTCGGGCGAATCGCCCCCGCCGTAGACGATGCCAGGTACGCGGCCGTTACGGCGCAGGCGGCGGCTCGCTCCGGTCCCTTGCGCCGCGCGCTTTACAGCGCTGATTTCGATCTTCATTGCTTGCTCCAGGTGGTGCACGGCCCGCGACCAGGTCCGTGCGGTTGATGAACAGTTACACCTATTCCATGAAAAGAGAGGACACGGAGTCCTCGTTGCTGATGCGCAGGATGGTCTCGGCCAGCAGTCCCGCAACCGAGAGCACCCTGATCTTCTTGCACCCCTGCGCGTCGGCACGCAACGGAATGCTGTCCGTGACGACCACCTCGTCGAGCGCCGATTCGGCAATGCGCTGCACGGCGTTGCCGGAAAGCACGGCGTGCGTGCAATAGGCCACGACACCCACCGCTCCCTGCTCCTTGAGCGCTTCGGCCGCCCGGCAGAGCGTGTTGGCCGTGTCGACCATATCGTCCATGATGATGCAGGTGCGACCTTCGACGTCGCCGATGATGTTCATCACCTCCGACACGTTGGGCCGCGGCCGCCGCTTGTCGATGATCGCGAGGTCCGACTCGAGCCGCTTCGCGAGCGCCCGGGCGCGAACGACGCCGCCGACATCGGGCGAGACCACCAGCAGGTTCTCGCGGTGGTGCTTCCACACGTCGCCGAGCAACACCGGCGCAGCATAGACGTTGTCCACCGGCACATCGAAGAACCCCTGTATCTGGTCCGCATGCAGGTCCATGGTCAGCACCCGGTCGACGCCGACCGCGACGAGCATGTTCGCGACCACCTTCGCGCTGATCGCCACGCGCGCCGACCGCGGCCGGCGATCCTGCCGCGCGTACCCGAAGTACGGAATCGCTGCCGTGATGCGCCCCGCCGATGCCCGGCGCAGCGCGTCGATCATCAGAAGGCTTTCCATGAGGTTGTCGTTGGTCGGCGTGCAAGTCGGCTGCAGGACGAAGCAGTCCTTGCCGCGCACGTTCTCGAGGATCTCGACCATGATTTCGCCGTCGGAGAACTTGCCGACCACCGCATGCCCGATCGGGATGTTCAGGCGCTTGCACACGTTGTGCGCGAGCAGCGGATTGGCGCTGCCCGCGAACACCATCAGGCTCTCATAGGCCATCGCGGCGCCTCCGATCTCGTCGCACCCGCCGCAGTCCACGCGAAATTCGCACAGCGCGCGTGGCAACGATGGCTGGGGAGGTAGGATTCGAACCTACGCATGTCGGAATCAAAATCCGATGCCTTAACCAACTTGGCGACTCCCCAATGCGAACTCTCAGCGGACGGCAAGCGGATGGCGGTCGAGTCCTCTGACCGCAAAACCGCGCATGGTTTCGGGAATTCTTGCGACGACTGCCCGCGCCTCGGCCTCCGACGCGAACTCCGCAAACAGGCTCGATCCCGAGCCGCTCATTCGCGCGTCGCCGAAGCTCCTCAGCCAGGCCAGGTGCTCGGCCACCTCGGGGTACCTCGCACACACCACCGGCTCCAGGTCGTTGCGGCCGAAGCCCTTGAAAAAGGCCGTAATTTTGATGGGTTTCGCCGCGCGTGTCAATTCGGGGGCGGAGAAGATTTCCGCAGTCGACACAGCGACTTGCGGTGTCAGCACCACGTACCACGCGGGCGCCAATTCGAGCTCCGCGAGCACTTCGCCGATGCCCTCTCCGAATGCATTGCAACCGAAGAGGAAAAACGGCACGTCCGCGCCGAGCGCGACTCCAAGCGACGCGAGCTCGTCGCGCGAAAGCCCGGTGCGCCAGGTGCGATTCAGCGCGATCAGCGTGGTGGCGGCATCCGAGCTGCCGCCGCCGAGTCCGGCGCCCATCGGGATGCGCTTTTCAAGGCGGATCGTGGCGCCCGCTCGCACGCCGGTCGCCTTCTGCAGTGCCTGCGCCGCGCGTAACGCGAGATTCTGGTCGGCCGGCACACCGGGAAGGTCGCTCTCGAGCCGAATGGCGCCATCGTCGCGCGGCGCGATCGTGACCCAATCGCAGAGATCGATGAGGCGGAACGCGGTCTGCAGCAGGTGATAACCGTCGGATCGTCGACCGATCACATGCAGGAAGAGATTCAGCTTCGCGGGCGCCGCGAATCGCGCGGCCGCGATCATTTCGGCACCACCGCCCAGTCGTCGATCGTCAGACGTATGTCCAGGCCCTCACGGGTAAGCCGCATTCTGCTGGGGAGTTCCGTCTCATCATCGTACGCGAGATACTCGATTGTCCAGCCGAGCTGGCGTATGAGTTGTACGCGCCCGTCCGGCCCGCGCTGCGTCTCGCCTTCCGAGTTCGAGTAGGGACGTCCCTGCACCCAATCGGGCAGTCCGGCCAGGGGGAACCGCCAGCCGAGCGCCTGGTCCGTGAGTGTCTCCGGATCGGCAGCACTCATCCGCCTGGTATCGGAAGTCGTGAGCGTGTAGAGCTCCGCGCGGCGCGTGATCTCGGCGATGCCCATTCCGAGCGGCGTGCTGATCATCAGATCGTCGAAGGACTGCCCGTGTCGCCAGAACAGGCGGCCCGATGCGGCTTCCTGCCCGGATCGAATCGCCACCCGCCCGGTGAGCTCGAACGCCGTGTCGGTCGGCTTGGGAGCGGTCGCGCAGGCCGCGAGAAGCGCCATGCACAGCGCCACCACGGCGATGCGCGGCACGGGCACCGACGCCACCGGTGGTGCCTCAGGGCTTGAAGCGCTTGATCGTCTTGATCAGCGTGTCGTTGTTCGGCGCCTTGGCGAGCGCCTCGTTCCACACCTTTTCGGCCTCGGCGTGCTTGCCCACCGTCCACAACACCTCGCCGAGATGTGCGGCGATTTCCGGATCGGGGCGACCTGCGTACGCCTTCCGCAGGTACGTCAACGCTTCCTCGGGCTCGCCCAGCCGGTAATACACCCAGCCCATGCTGTCGATGATGAACGCATCGTCCGGCGAAAGTGCGAGTGCCTTGCCGACCAGCTCGCGCGCCTCGGGCAGCCGAATCGAGCGATCCGCGAGCGAGTAGCCGAGCGCATTGTAGGCATGCGCATGATCAGGCTTGAGGCTGATCACCTTGCGCAACGAGGACTCGAGAACGTCCACGCGTTCCAGCTTCTCGGCGAGCATCGCATAGTCGTACAGAAGGTCGGTGTTGTCCGGCAGCTTCTCGAGTGCCTCCCCAACGAGCGTGTATGCCTCCTGCGTCCGCTCCGCCTCGCGCAGGAGCTGCGCTTCCGCGAGGATGAGCTGCACGCGCTGCTGGTTGTTGTCGGCGTTCACGCTTTGCAGCAGCTTGCGCGCGCCAGGAAGGTCTCCCTGCTTGCTGAGGACCTGGGCCTGGCGTACCTGGGCCGGGAGATATTGCGTCCCGCGCGTCACTTCCCGATACCAGCCGAGTGCTTCCGGATAGTGTTTCTGCTCCTCGGCGATCTGCCCGAGATAGAACCGCACGGCGTTCCGGTCGCCGTAGTTGAGAGCGAGAAGCCGCTTGAGATAGCCTTCCGCCGGCGCCCAGTCCTCGAGTTGCATCGAGAGCAATGCCACGGCGAAGAGCACCTCGGTGTTCTCGGGAAACTCGGTCAGCAGAACGCCGAACTCGCGGCGCGCGGCCTCGTATTGCTTCTGGTCCACCAGGACCCGCGCGTAGTTCAGTCGTACGTCACGCGAGCGCGGATGCGTCTTCAGAAACTCGGCCAGAACCGCCGTCGCCTCGTCTTCCGAGCGCTTCTGGAGAAGTTGCGCCTCGTAGAGAACCGCAAGCTCCCAGTCCGGGCTCAGGCGCGCCGCCTCGCGTACTTCCTTCAGGGCGAGATCGTCCTGACCTGCATTGGCAGCCGCCTGCGCGATCGCGAAATGCGCCTGGGCGAGCTCGGGATATGAAGCGGCGAGGCGCTGCACGATGGCAAGCGCCGCAGCCTTGTCGGCGTGATTTGCAAGCAGCCGATTGAGCTGCATGAACGCGTCGGCGCGAGTCGATTCGTTCACCGCCAGGATCCGCTGCAGATGCGGTTCGGCCTCCTCGATGCGGTTTGCGGCGAGCAGCAGGCTCGTCAGCGTCCGTAGCGCTTCGGGCGACTGCGGGTCGGTCTCGACCCAGATGCGTGCCGTCTCCAGCGCGGTTTCCGGCATCTGGGCCTTGAGTGCCGCATCGGTCGCCGAGCGCGCAATGCGCGGGTCGCGAGTGCGCTTGGCGAGATCAGCGAAAGCCTGCGCGGCGACGATGCGATTGCCGCTGTTGCTCGCAATCTCGGCCAGCAGAAGCCCGTACAGAAGCTCGTCGGTGAGCTCCTGCCGCGGGAGATCGGGGCCTTTCGGCGCAGCCGCCCGCGCGGGACTCGGACTTGTGGGACGCACCTCCTTCGCGTCGGACGCCACCGGTGCAGCGGGCTGCTGCGCGCACCCGGACACGCCGAGCGTCGCAGTGACGGCGAGGAGGACCAGCATGTTTCGACGGGCCGGCAGCAATGCGCGGCCGCACAATCTGGAGAGAACGCGGATCATCTGACGAGAACCTGCCTATTTCAAGATGCGATTGCGCTCGCAAACGAGGGGACATACAAACAAGGGGGAATTCCCCCCTTCTTCGTACGCCCGCCCTTGCATGAGCATGAACAACCTCGGCCGCAATTTCGAGATAGCTTCGAGTCTATTGTGAATGGCGGCAGCCATCTTAGGTATATTTGCGGCTCCTCACAAGAAAACTCCGGGATCGGGCGCGGAATGCGCCCCCTGGCCGGAGACTACGGCACATGCCAGAACTTCCCGAGGTAGAGATCACGCGGCGTGGCATCGAGCCTTTCCTCGCTGGTCGGATCCTGACCGGCGCGACGATCCGGCACCGCGGATTGCGCTGGCCTCTCCAGAAAAATATCGCGACTGCGCTGCGAGGCGAGCGGGTGCGCAATGTTCGTCGGCGCGGCAAATACCTGATCATGGAATGCGATAGCGGAGCGCTCATCTTGCATCTGGGCATGTCAGGCAGCTTGCGCGTGGTATCGGCCGTCGAGCCGCCTGGCCCATATGACCACTTCGACCTGTGTATCGGGGAAAAGGTCCTACGAATGCGCGACCCGCGCCGATTCGGCGCCGTGATCTGGTGGCCGGGCGACGCCGGCACGCATCCGCTGCTGGCAGGGCTCGGCATCGAGCCGCTCACCGAGGAGTTCGACGGCGAGGCGCTGTTCCGCTTGACGCGCGGTCGTCGGGTATCGATCAAGCAACTGCTGATGGACTCGCGGCTCATTGCCGGAGTCGGGAATATTTACGCAAGCGAGAGCCTGTTCCGCGCGGGTATCCGTCCGGCGACAGCGGCGAAGCGCCTGACACGCGCCCGTTGCGCCCGGCTCGCGGCAGCGCTGCGAGACACGCTCAACGATGCGCTTGCCGCCGGAGGCAGCACGCTGCGGGACTTCGTCAATGCCGACGGCGCACCGGGCTATTTCCAGCAGCGCTACAACGTGTACGACCGGGCCGGCGAACCCTGCCGGGCCTGCGGCCACGCGGTCCGCCGAGTCGTGCAGGGCCAACGCGCCACGTACTATTGCGCGGTCTGCCAGCGCTGAGCATTGCCGTCCCCGCTCCGTCCCATGCTACATTCTCCCCCAGGGAGACTCTGCAAAAGGGGCCCGAGCCCCTTTGCCAACCGCCATGGCCAGTCTCGTCAAGCGGTTCCAGGATTACAGCGCCTGGCGCGCCGGGGTGACGTTGCGCGTGCGCGCATGTCGACGCTGGCTCGAGGAAAACGAACTGCTCGATGGCCAGACCGACGTCCGCCTCGAGCAGCTCATCGAGCGGCTCGCGGATGACAAGCTCACCATCGCGTTCGTAGCGGAATTCTCGCGGGGCAAGTCGGAGCTGATCAACGCGATCTTCTTCGCGGACTACGGGCGGCGCCTGCTGCCCTCGTCCACGGGGCGCACGACGATGTGCCCCACCGAGCTGGCCTGGGACTCGACGCGCCCGCCCAGCATTCAGCTGCTGCCCATCGAGACCCGCGTGGCCAATGCCACGATCGCCGAGCTGAAGCGGTTTCCGGACGAATGGAACGTGGTGCCGCTCGACGTCTCGGACGCGCAGGGGTTGGTCCAGGCCTTTCAGGAAGTGCGCGTGACCAAGCGCGTTCCGATCGAGGAGGCAAAGCACTACGGATTCTTCGTCACCGAACCGCCCACCCGCGGCGCCAGGCTGCCTGCCGACGGAATGGTGGAGATCCCGTGCTGGCGTCACGCCATCATCAATTTCCCGCATCCCTTGCTGGCGCAGGGCCTCGTCATCCTGGACACGCCGGGATTGAACGCGATCGGCAACGAACCCGAACTCACGCTGAACCAGCTGCCGAACGCCCATGCGCTGCTCTTCGTCCTGTCGGTCGATACCGGAGTGAGCAAGAGCGACATCGAGGTGTGGCGCGATCATCTGGCCGCGGCGCCCGGACGCGAAAAGGCGCGCTTCGTCGTGCTGAACAAGATCGACTCGCTCTGGGACGGACTGCGCACGGACGAAGACATCGATTCGGAGGTCGGCGGCCAGATCGATGCGGTGAGCGACATGCTCGGCGTACAGAGGGACCACGTGCTCGCCGTATCCGCCCAGAAGGGCCTCGTTGCGAAGATCACCGACGACGACCAGTTGCTCGAGCGCAGCCGCCTGCCCGCGCTCGAGCACTCGCTTTCCGCGGAGCTGATCCCGGCGAAGCATGAGATCGTGCGCGATGCGACTCGACAGGAAACGTTCGACCTGCTCGGCAATTCCCGTTCGATACTCGAGGCGCGTCTCGCCGGGGTCCTCGAGCAGCTTGCCGAGCTGCGTTCCTTGCGCGGCAAGAATCTCGGCGTCGTCGAAGGGATGATGCGCCGGGTCCGTCGGGAGAAGGAGGACTTCGAGCGCGGACTCGCGCGGTTCCAGGCCCTGCGCGGCGTGTTCGCGCAGCATACCAACGAGCTTTTCACCTACCTGGGCATGGACGCGCTGAACGAGGAGTCGCGGCGTGCGCTGCGCCACATGTCCAAGAGCCAGTTCACGCCGGCATTGCGCTCGGCGATGCTCGGCTACTTCGAGGGTGTGCGCGCCAAGCTCGCAAGCTCGGGACAGGTGATCGCCGAAATTCATCGCATGATGGATGCGATGTACCGCAAGTTCAGCGAGGAGCACGGGCTACGACTCGGCAGCCCGCCCAGCTTCTCGTTGTTTCGATTCGTCAAGGAATTCGACCGGCTGGAGCGCAGTTTTCGCAGCCACTTCGACACGTTCTACACCATGGTGACGCACGAGAAGCTCGTTCTCACGCAGAAATTCTTCGAGACCATGGCGAGCCAGGTGCGGCGCGTCTACACGTATGCCAACCGCGAGGCGGAGCACTGGTTGCGGGCCGTGATGTCGCCCATGGAGACGCAGGTTCGCGAGCACCAGATCCAGCTGCGCCGCAGGCTCGAGTCGATCAAGCGCATTCAACAGGCGACCGACGCGCTCGAGGATCGGATCAGGGAACTCCAGGACGTCGAGACCGGACTGGTGCGGCAGCTGGAGGCGCTGCATCGGCTGGCTTTCGAGCTCGAGCACGCACTCGACCTGGAACCGATGCCGCTGGCCGCGGCCGCCTGAGAACAGAAGTTCCTCGCCGGCGCCGGGATCAGGCCCCGGTGGTCTGCCTCTTCCCTGCGGTCAGCGCCACGTACCTGGCATGCAGCTCATCGCGACCCTCCACGTGACTCGGGTCGACGGGGATGCAGTCGACCGGGCAGACTTGCACGCACTGCGGCTCGTCGTAGTGGCCCACGCATTCGGTGCACTTCGCGGGGTCGATCTCGTAGATTTCCGGGCCCTGTGAAATTGCGCCGTTCGGACATTCCGGCTCGCACACGTCGCAGTTGATGCATGCATCGGTGATCATCAGCGCCATTTCAGGCTCCGAGGGCCATGCTGCCGGGCCGCTTCCGCGATTCCATTGAAACGGCGCTAGCCGCTCGTCTTGGGCGTCTTGTCGCGCAGCCGTTCGAGCACCTGGGGCGGGACGAAACGGCTGACATCGCCGCCGAGTACCGCGATCTCGCGCACGATCGTTGCCGAGATGAACATGTACTTCTGGTCGGGCGTTAGAAACAGCGTCTCGACTTCGGGGATGAGGCTGCGATTCATCCCGGCCATCTGGAATTCGTACTCGAAATCGGACAGCGCCCGGAGCCCGCGAATGATTACGCGCGCTTCGCTCTCGCGCACCATGTCGCGGAGCAATCCCTTGAACGCCCGAACAGTGACGTTGGGGTAGACGGCGAGGACTTCGCGGGCCATGTCCACCCGCTCGTCCATGGTGAAGAACGGGCGCTTTCCCCGACTGTCGGCCACGCCGACGACAACCTCGCCGAACAGCGCGGCGGCGCGACGCACGATGTCTTCGTGGCCTCGCGTGAGAGGATCGAAAGTTCCCGGATACACGGCCTTGATCATCGCTATCCCCCAGCATCCCGCTCCGTAGCGTCGTCAGCGCCCCACCTGATCAGGCAGTAATGCACGGCCCCGGCGCGCCCATCTCTCACCCGCTGCCACGGCTTTGGCGCGGAAAATACCCGGTCACTTTCGACATAGACGAGCGAGTCTGCGGCGAGCAACCGCGGCAACTTGGGCAGCACCGCCTCGGCAAGGCCGCTCCCATACGGCGGGTCGACGAACACCGTGTCGAACCGCTCGGGCGTGGTCGCAGCAAATTCTAGCGCATCAGCGGCAATCAGTCGCACGCCCCGTGCGCCGAGCCGTTCGGCATTGGCCGCGATGGCGCGACGGATCGGCGCGGATCGATCCACGAAAACGACTTCTTCCGCACCCCGCGAGAGCGCCTCGAAGCCGAGCGCGCCCGAACCGGCGAAGAGGTCCAGGCAGCGCTTGCCGGTCAGATCCTGCCCAAGCCAGTTGAACAGGGTCTCGCGAACGCGATCGGGCGTGGGTCGCAGTCCCGCTGTGGCGGGAAAATCGACCAATCGGCTACGCCACTCGCCCGCGATGATGCGCACCGAATTCGCCTTTCTGGTCGCCACTTGCTGGTCGCCATTTTTCGAGCTGCCCGTCGCATTGACTCTACACCGAGGCCGTCGTTGCTGCCCGACGATGGAGTGCGCGGGATGCGTCGGTTCGATCTGCTAGAATCGCGCCTCCCAGCCAGTCACTCTGGCCGCGCGATCAGGCGGCCTGCGTCGTGTTGAGCATCTCCAGGAACTCCAAAGACCAGTCCGAGCAAGCGTCCTGGTTCAGCCGACTGAGGCAGGGCCTCAGTAAGACTGGCGCGCAGCTCTCCGGGCTATTCGGTGGCCGGACCATCGACGAGGCGCTTTTCGAGGACCTCGAGTCGGCCCTCCTCGGTGCCGACACCGGCGTCGATGCGACGGAGTCTCTGCTCCGTACGATGCGTGCGCGCGTCAAGCGTGACCGTCTCGAGACCCCCGCCGAACTGCGGGAAGCTCTGGCCAGCGAGCTCGCGGCGTTGCTCGCCCCCCTGGAAACGGTCGTGAGCACCGATGGCCACAAACCGTTCGTCCTGATGCTGGTCGGTGTGAACGGCGCGGGCAAGACGACGTCGATCGGAAAGCTCGCCAAGCTGTATCGCAGCGACGGCAAGGCCGTCATGCTGGCCGCAGGCGACACCTTTCGCGCTGCGGCCCGCGAGCAACTCGCCGAATGGGGCGCGCGGAACGGGGTCGAGGTGATCGCGCAGCAAGGCGGAGATTCCGCTGCGGTAATCTTCGACGCGATTCACGCCGCACGCGCCCGGGGCGCGGATGTTCTGATCGCGGATACCGCCGGGCGCCTGCCGACGCAGCTGCATCTGATGGAGGAGCTGAAAAAGATTAAGCGCGTCATCGCCAAGGCGGACCCGACGGCCCCGCACGCCATCTGGCTGGTTCTCGACGCGAACACCGGACAAAACGCGCTCAATCAGGTCAAGGCATTCGACGATGCGCTCGGCCTGTCGGGACTGGTCATGACAAAGCTCGATGGCACGGCACGCGGTGGAGTGGTGGCCGCGATCGCACGCGTCCGCCCCCTTCCGATCGTGTTCATTGGCGTCGGCGAGGGGATCGACGACATGCGCCCCTTTTCCGCGCGCGATTTCGCGCAGGCCTTGCTGGGCAAGGCGGGGGAAGCACGTTCCGGGGCGTAGCTTGCCTCGGGTGCTTCCCGTCAAACGCGCATGAAAGAAATGCCCGGCCATCTGCCAAACACACGCGCGCGCCACGGCTCCGCATTATTGCTATTGTTCCGGCCCAATCGATGATCATCAGCCTCAGTCGCATCAACAAGCGCTACCCCGGAGGCTATGAGGCGCTCAGCGACGTGTCGTTCGGCATCGAGGCGGGCGCGATGGCTTTTATCACCGGCCATTCGGGAGCGGGCAAGACGACCCTTCTCAAGCTGCTTCCGGGAATCGAGCGGGCGACGTCCGGGACGCTGCTCATCAATGGCCAGAATGTCGGCGCACTGCGGAGTCGCGCAATCCCGTATCTGCGCCGCAGCCTCGGCCTCGTCTTTCAGGACCAGAAGCTGCTGCACGACCGATCGGTATTCGAGAACGTGTTGTTTCCGCTGAACGTGACGGGCCAGGCGCCGCGCGAGGCTTCGCGCCGGGCGCGTGCGGCCCTCGCGAAGGTCGGCTTGCTCGACCGCGAGAAGGCGCAACCGATAACTCTTTCCGGCGGGGAGCAGCAGCGCCTCTGCGTGGCGCGCGCGGTCGTGAACCGACCCTCCATCCTGATCGCGGACGAACCCACCGCGAACCTGGACGCGGATTCCGCGCGGGAGATACTGGAGATTTTCCGCGCATTCAACCAGGTTGGCGTCACCGTCCTGGTCGCGACGCACGACCAGTCGCTCGTCGAGCGCTACGCGACCTGCACGATCGCGCTCGACCACGGGCGGCTGGTATCGTGACCCCCTGGATCCGCCACCATGCACAAAGCGCCGCCGCCTCGCTGCGGCGACTCGGTCGCGCACCGCTGGCGCTCGCGCTCAACGTCGTCGCAGTCGGCATTGCCCTTGCGCTCCCGCTGGGCGGATATCTGATCCTGGAGAATCTGGGGGCCCTCGCCGACCGGATCGGTGCGGAACCGCAGATCTCGGTGTTTTTCGCGATGGACGCCGACAAGTCCGAGATCGACCGGGTGGCAGCGGAGCTGAAGCGTGCACCCGGCGTCCGGGCAGTGCGGTTCGTCCCCCGCGACGAGGCGCTGCGCGCGATCCAGCAATCGGAAGGCATTTCCGACATCCTCTCGAACCTCAAGACCAATCCCCTGCCGGACGCATTTGTCGCCGACCTCGCGCCGGGCGAAACCGGTGCGGCCGAGCAGCTCGCCACCGCGCTGCGGGGCATGCCAAAGGTGGCCCGAGTGCAGTTCGACGCGGCCTGGGCGCGGCGTGTCGGTGGGATGCTGAGGTTGGGCCGGCTGGCGGTTGCGCTGCTGGGCGTCGTGCTGGCGGTCGGACTCGTGGCCGTGACGTTCAATGCCGTTCGCTTGCAGATCCTCACCCGACGCAGTGAGATCGAGCTCGCCGGGCTGGTCGGCGCGACCGACGCCTACATTCGCCGCCCGTTTCTCTACCAGGGCGCGACGCTTGGCCTGCTGGGTGGATCAGCGGCGGCGGCGATCATCCTGGGAATGGCCGCATTGCTGGACCGCGAAGTCACCAACGTCGCGCAGACCTACGGATCCGAGTTCCGGCTGATTCTCCTCCCGCTCCGTGACTGGGGCGCCCTGCTGACCTTTTCCGCCGCGATCGGCTGGGGCGGTGCCTACGCTTCTGTGAGTAGGTACTTACATTCACCCGGACGGGAGTGACCTGGATCGTGACCGGTGTCAGGTGAACCAAAGGCCTTGTTAGCACTCAAATGGCGAGAGTGCTAAAATCGCAGTGGAGGTGAATTGAAGTGACGGCAAAAGGTCTGAATCTGCCAGTCCCATCCGCGGTTGGAAGCTTGGATCAGTACGTCCAGGTCGTGAACCGCTTTCCGATGCTTAGCGTCGAACGCGAGCAGGAACTCGCGCGCCGCTACCGGGACAGCGAGGATCTGGATGCCGCCCGCGAGCTGGTGCTGTCGCACCTGCGCGTGGTGGTGGCGATCGCCCGCAGTTATCTCGGTTACGGCCTGCCGCATTCCGACCTCATCCAGGAGGGCAACATCGGTCTGATGAAGGCGGTCAAGCGCTTCGACCCCGACCGGGGCGTGCGACTCGTCTCGTTTGCGATCCACTGGATCAAGGCCGAGATCCACGAATTCGTGCTGAGAAACTGGCGGCTGGTGCGCATCGCCACGACGAAGGCGCAACGCAAGCTCTTCTTCAATCTTCGCAGCATGAAACCGGGTCTGGGTCCGCTCTCGCAAGGCGAGATCAATGACATGGCGGATACGCTGCACGTCAAGCCCGAAGACGTCGCCGAGATGGAGACCCGCCTCGCGGGCCGCGAGGTGTCGCTCGAGCCGACCGATGAGGACGACGAGCGCAGCTACGCCCCGATCGCCTACCTCGCGGATCCGGCCGGCGAGCCGTCCCAGATGCTGGAAGCCGAGGAAAACGCGCGCAACCGCGCAGATGGATTGGCCAGCGCGCTCGAAAGCCTCGACCCGCGCAGTCGCCGCATCATCGAGACACGCTGGTTACGGGAAAAGGACGGCGCCACGTTGCAGGATCTCGCGGACGAGTTCCACGTCTCTGCCGAGCGGATTCGCCAGATCGAGTCCAAGGCGATGCAGAAGATGCGCGGCGTGCTCGCGGAAAACTGATCTTTCCGACCGGTTTCACTGACGATTGACGCCCGGCCTCATGCCGGGCGTTTCGTTTGGTGCTTCAACCGGCGCTTCGAATACTGTGCGAGGCGGGCCCAGGCGTCGGCCGGGCATGGCCGCTGACCCGCTACCGATTCCCATTGCGGGACCGGTACAGAGGTCCCTTCAACGCGTATCAATTTCCGGCGAGCAGGAGTTTGATGTCCGCGGCAACCTTGTCGGTCGGCTGGCCGTGGCGAACGTAGAGGCGCAGCCGGCCTTGCGGGTCGAAGATGTAGCTTCCCGCGGAGTGGTCCATCGAATAGGTGTCGGGTGTGCTGCCCGGCACCTTCTGATAGAACACCTTGAAGTCCTTGGCGACCTTGGCGGTCGCTTCCGCATCGCCATGCAGGCCGAGGAACGTCGGGTCGAACGCGGCCATGTACTGGCCGAGCAATTCCGCGGTGTCGCGCTCGGGATCGACGGTGACGAACAGTACCTGTAAGCGCTTGCTGTCTTCGCCGAGCAACGTCTTGACCGCTTTCATTTCCGCCAGCGTCGTCGGGCAGACGTCCGGGCACTGCGTATAACCGAAGAACACCAGAACTGCGCTCCCCTTGAAATCGGCGAGCGTGCGCACCTTTCCGTTCTGGTCTGCAAGCTGCAGCGACTTGCCGTAGTCGGCGCCCGTGATGTCGGTGTTGTTGAACTGCGGCTGTTGCGGGCCGCACGCGACAAGGCCGAGCGCGAGGAGAATGGCTGCGAGACGGATCATCATCCCGGCAGCTGGATGTAATGATCGATCAGCAGCGCCGCGAATACGAGCGCGAGGTAGAGGATCGAATAACGAAACGTGCGACGCGCGAGCGCGTCGCTGTAGCGCGCGTATAACCCGACCGCGTAGGCGATGAAGATTCCGCTCAGCACCACTGCCGCGATGAGATATGGCCAGCCGCTCATGCCGTAGGCGAACGGCAGCAGGCTGCACGCAAACAGGATGAGCGTGTACAGCAACACGTGCAGTTGCGTGTACTTCCGGCCGTGCGTCACGGGGAGCATGGGCAGACCAGCTCTGGCGTAGTCCCGCGTGCGATACAGCGCCAACGCCCAGAAATGCGGGGGAGTCCACGCGAAAATGATCAGGAAGAGCAGCAGCGCCTCGGTCCCGATATCGCCGGTGACCGCGGCCCAGCCGAGCACCGGCGGCATGGCGCCCGACGCTCCGCCGATCACGATGTTCTGCGGGGTGAGTGGCTTCAGCACGACGGTATAGACGATCGCGTAGCCCACGAACGTGCCGAGCGTGAGCCACATGGTGAGCGGATTGACGAAGTCGTACAGCAGCCAGAGGCCGAGTCCCCCGACAGCGCCCGCAAATGCCAGCGTCTGCAGCGAAGTAAGCTCCCCGCGCGGCAGCGGGCGTGCCCGGGTTCTCGCCATGACCGCATCGATCTTCTGCTCGATCAGACAGTTCACCGCCGCGGCCGCGCCCGCCACCAGCGCGATCCCGAGAGTGGCAATGATCATCACTCGGAGCGGCACCCACTGCCCCGCAGGGACGGCCAGGAGCATGCCGATCACCGCACAGAAGACGATCAGCGAGACGACCCGCGGCTTCGTGAGCTCGTAGAACTGCCGCAGGAGATGGGACTTGGAGGACTTGGCGCGAAGAGTTGTCGCGGTCATGGCCGGCACCGGAAGAGCCTGGATTTTATCACGCACGCCTCAGCCGATTCGCGAGACCTTCAGCAGCCGTTGCAGATCCCTGACGATCCCTTTCGGGTCGGGATCCCGCGGAAACCGGAGCATCAGATTGCCGAGCGGGTCGACGAGATAAATGTGATCGCTGGGGTCGCGCGGCGCCGGAAGCGCAGCAACCAGGGCCGAGCCGCCCGCCCGGACGAGAGCCACGTCGTCGACCAGTGCTGCGATCTCGGGCGAAGGCTGTCGATCGTCGGTGATCAGCCATACCCGCTCGATACGATCGCGATTGGCGCCCTGCGCGAGGCGCACCTGGCGCATGTAGTAGAGCTGCTTCCGGCAAGCCTCGCCGCATGCGCCGCCGTCCGCATGCAGCAGCACCCATTTCCCCCTGTACTCTTCGAGGCGGAAGGGCTTTCCGTCGAGCCGCGTGAGCGGCGGGGCCGGCAACTGGCGGGGTTCGATCAGTTCACCGTGGTTGGTGTGCCGCTCCGGCTCCCAGTACAGGTACGCGATCCACGCGAGCACGAACGGCGCGACGGCCACTGCGAAGATCAGCGACAGGGTGATCCGGCTACGCCTGCGCGCGGCCGGATCAACTGCTGCGGGCGCGTTTGAGGTTGAGTGCGACATAGAGAACGACCGTCAAGAGGGCAAAGATGTACCACTGCAGAGCGTAGGCGTGGTGCTTCGCGGCGCCCGATTCCTCGCGCGGCCATTGCCGCCGCAGCCCGTCGTCCGTTTCACTCGTCTGGAGTACCACGATAGGTTGCAGTGCCAACCCCGACCACGTGTGAAATCGAGCGAGATCCAGATGCGGCCACACCGGGCCTGCCGGAGCGGAATCGCCGAGTTCGAAGACCGGCGACGGCGGCGGGACTGCCATCCCCTGCAGCCGTACAGGGCCTTCCGGCGTGCGCAGGGAGGGTAACGCATCCCGCGTGGGCCCTTGCGCGATCCAGCCGCGATTCACGAGCACGTTCAGATCGGTCCCGGCTATGCGCACCGGCGCCACCACTTCATAGCCCGGCCGGCCCGCACGGGTGCGGTTATCGACGAGGATGGTGCGCTGGGCGACAAATTGTCCACGCACTTCGACGCGCCGCCACGCCCATGCTTCAGCGTCGATCGGCCGCCCGGGGAGCAGCACCGGCGCTTCGCTTACGCGCGATTCGCGTTGCGCCTGCGCCGCCTCCTTTTCCGCTGCACGGCGCGACTGCCAGTTGCCGAGCGCGATCGAAAGCGCGCAGAACGCCACGGCGAGCGCCGTCGTGACGATGCGTGGACGAAAGATCCAGGAAGAGGAAGACTTCATCGAGTCTACGCCCGCGGGATGCGCGTTCGGCTACACTGCAGACTCTGCAACGAGTCAATCGTCATGCGTTATTTCGTCATTGCAATGCTTGCGCTGATCGTGCTTTCGCTCGGTTCGGCGCTCTACTACCTGGTGAAGGATCGGGGCCAGTCCATGCGCACGGTGAAGGCGCTCGCGTTGCGCGTGGGGCTCTCGATCACGCTTTTCCTGATCCTGATGGCGAGCTACTACTTCGGATTCATCACCGACCGGATACGTTGATTACAGGTCCGCAACGGTCCAGAAAAAGACGCCGCACGATGTGCGGCGCACCACAAGACCCCGTTGCCGGGGTCCATCCCCCCTCCTCCTTGTTGTTCGGCTTCCGGTCCGCTGCGCGTCAGAGCCAGTAGACCAGTATGAAGAGCAGCAGCCACACGACGTCGACGAAGTGCCAGTACCACGCGACCCCTTCGAAGCCGAAGTGATGCTCGGGCTTGAAGTGGCCGGCAATCGAGCGGCCGAGGATGGCCATGAGCATGATGCACCCGACCGTAACGTGAAAGCCGTGAAAGCCGGTCAGCATGAAGAAGGTCGACCCGAACACGCCTGTGGTGAGCTTCAGGTTGAGAGCGTGGTAGGCATGCCCGTACTCATACGCCTGGACGAACAGGAACGTGACGCCCAGCGCGATCGTCGCGGCGAGCCAGCCGATCAGCGCCCCGCGCTTGTTCACCTTCAGGGCCCAGTGCGCGATTGTGACGGTGACGCCGGAGGTGAGCAGCAGCAGCGTGTTGATCGCCGGCAGGCCGAACGCCTCGATCGGCGTAAATTGATCGCCGACATTGGCCGGTCCGAAGCCGGAGGCGGGCCAGGTGCCCGAAAAATCAGGCCACAGCAGCTTGTTATCAGGATCCGACAGCCACGGAATGGAGAACGTGCGGATGTAGAACAGCGCGCCGAAAAAGGCTGCGAAGAACATCACCTCGGAGAAGATGAACCAGCTCATGCCCCAGCGGAATGAGGTGTCCACCTGCTGATTGAAGCGGCCACCTTCGGACTCGTGCGCCACGGTGCCGAACCAGCCGAAAAGCATGAACGCGAAGATGGCGAGGCCGATCGCGAGCAGCACATAGCCGAACATCAGGTGGTTCACCGTCAGCGCCGCGCCGAAGCCGAGGCAGAGCATGGCGGTCGCCGCCGTGATCGGCCATTTGGACGGCGCCGGCAGGTAGTAACGTCCCGCGGAGTGGGTGGTGCTTGCCATGCGTTTCTCCTCGAAAGAGCCCGGTTCCTTTGGTGCCTGTTCTTCTGGCTTCCTGCGCGCGCCGCGCAATCAGCGGGTGACGAGATGGACGACCGACACGATCGTGAGGACGAATAGCACCGCACCGATCACGGCAGCCGCGATGATCTGGAGCGGTGTGAGCGTGACCGAAGCGTGATCCTTACCGCGCCGCACCCCGAAAAACGCCCAGAACACAGTCTTCGCGGCCTGCAGCGGCGTGGCGCGCCGCTGTGAATTCCCTGAGTTGGCCGCCATGCAGTCCATCCTCACCCCGCGCCACCGGCGCGTGGTGCCGCTGCCGCGGCGTTCACCTCGAAGTACGTGTACGACAGGGTGATGGTATTGACATCGGCCGGCAGGTCGCCGTCGAGCACGAACTGCACCGGCATCCGGCGAACCTCCCCCGGTTCGAGTCGCTGCTGCCGGAAGCAGAAGCACTCCAGTTTCCGCACGTACGCGGCTGCGGTCTTCGGCCCGTAGCTGGGGATCGCCTGGCCCACGACCGGCACGCTCGAAAAGTTCGCGACCTCGAATTCGACCACCACCATCTCGCCCGGATGCATGTCGATGCTACGCTGCAAGGGCCTGAATCTAAGATCCGTTCCCCGGGTGTTCGCATCGAATTCGAAGGTGACCGCCCGCGTCATGTCGACCTGGGTGTTGACCGGTGCCCGGTCTGCGTTGAGCAGGTTGTTGAGGCCGGTCACGTCGCAGATCGCCTTGTAGAACGGCACCATGGCAAAGCCGAATCCGAACATCCCCACCGCGACGACGGTGAGCTTGAGGAGCAGCGTCCGGTTTTCCGTCGCCAGGCTCATCGGGTGAGGAACAGGTACTTCGCCATGATCGCGAAAAAGAAGAGCGCGACGATTCCCCAGAGCACCGCCGCGGTGATCCGGTTATTGCGCTCGATGCGCTCGCGCTGTGGCGCTGTGCCGCTCATTTCAGGACCGGCGGAGTCTCGAAGCTGTGGTACGGCGGCGGCGACGGGAGATGCGTCCACTCGAGGCTATCCGCTCCGTCCCACTGCTTGTCGGCCGCCTTCTTGCCGCTCCGGATCGTCGCCACGACGATGTACAGGAACAGCAGCTGCGACAGGCCGAACCCCCAGGCGCCGATCGACGAGATCATGTTGAATTCGGTGAACTGCAGGCTGTAGTCCGGAATGCGCCGCGGCATGCCCGCGAGGCCCAGGAAATGCTGCACGAAGAACGTCACGTTGAAGAAGATGAACGTGAGCCAGAAATGCCACTTTCCGAGCGTCTCGTTGTACATCTTCCCGGTCCACTTCGGCAGCCAGAAATAGATTCCCCCGAATGCGGAGAAGAGCGCCCCCGCAACCATCACGTAATGGAAATGCGCGACCACGTAATACGTATCGTGCAGCTGCACGTCGATCGGCACGATCGACAGGACCAGTCCCGTGAATCCGCCCATCGTGAAGAGGAACAGGAAGCCGCAGGCGAAAAGCATCGGCGTCTCGAACGTGAGCGAGCCCTTCCACATCGTCGCCACCCAGTTGAAGACCTTGACGCCGGTGGGCACGGCGATCAGCACCGTGGCGTACATGAAGTAGAGCTGGCCCTCGACCGGCATTCCGACGGTGTACATGTGATGCGCCCACACCATGAACGACAGCACGGCGATCGACGCGGTCGCATAGACCATCGAGGTGTAGCCGAACAGGGGCTTGCGCGAGAATGCCGGGATGATCTGCGAGATCACGCCGAACGCCGGAATGGCAATGATGTACACCTCGGGATGCCCGAAGAACCAGAAGATGTGCTGATAGAGGACGGGATCGCCGCCGCCGGCCGCGTTGAAGAACGTCGTGCCGAAATGGCGGTCCGTGAGCGTCATCGTCACCGCGCCGGCCAGCACCGGCATGACCGCGATCAGCAGGTAGGCGGTGATCAGCCAGGTCCAGCAGAAGAGCGGGATGCGCATGAGCCCCATTCCGGGCGCGCGCATGTTGAGAATCGTCGTGATGATGTTGATCGAGCCCATGATCGACGATGCACCCAGGATGTGCACTGCGAAGATCGTCAGATCCATCGACATCGGCGCCTGGACCGTCAGCGGCGCATACATCGTCCAGCCGACGCCCGCGCCGCCGCCCGGAGTGAACTGGGCGGCGATGAGCAGCAGTGCCGCAGGAGGCAGCAGCCAGAAAGAGAGATTGTTCATGCGCGGAAAAGCCATGTCGGGCGCGCCGATCTGCATCGGGATCAGCCAGTTCGCAAACCCCACGAACGCGGGCATGATGGCGCCGAACACCATGATCAGCCCATGGTAGGTCGTCATCGCATTGAAGCGCTCCGGATCCACGATCTGGATCCCTGGCATGAAAAGCTCCGTCCGGATGACGAGCGCCATGATCCCGCCGACGAGAAACATGGTGAAGCTGAACCACAGGTACATCGTGCCGATGTCCTTGTGATTGGTCGTGGTGACCCAGCGCATGATCCCGTAGGGATGGTGCGCGTGGTCGTCGTGTCCGTGCCCGTGCGTGTCGAGAACTGCGCTCATTGGGTTCTCCTGATGCGAAATCTTGCTCGCCCTACTTGCGGGCCGCTGTGATCTCGGCGGGCTGGATCACTTCGCCGGTCTTGTTGGCCCAGCTGTTGCGGACATAGGTGATCACGGCGGCGAGGTCGGTATCCGAGAGCTGCTTGAAGGACGCCATGGCAGTGCCCTGCTTGCCTTTCAGCTCCAGCGCGATCTGCGCCTCCTTGGGTCCGCTCACCACCTTCGATCCGGAAAGCGGCGGGAACGCCGGCGGCGTGCCCATTCCGTTTGCCTGGTGGCACGCCATGCAGTTCGCCTGATAGACCTTCTCGCCGCGCGCCGCCAGCGATGCGAGGTCCCACGTCTTGTTGGGGTCGTCAGCAAGCGCGGCCAGCTTCTTCTTCTGGTCGCCGACCCATGCGGCGTATTTCTCCGCCGAAACCACCTCGACGACGATCGGCATGAATCCGTGGTCTTTCCCGCAGAGCTCGGCGCATTGGCCACGGAATGTGCCTTCCTTGTCCGCCCGGAACCAGGTGTCACGAATGAAGCCCGGATTCGCATCCTGTTTCACCGCAAGCGCGGGGACATACCAGGAGTGGATGACGTCGGCGCCGGTGGTGAGCACGCGGACCTTCTTGCCGACCGGCACCACCAGCGGATTGTTCACCTCGAGGAGATAGTGCTCACCCTTTGTCGCCGTCCCATGGATCTGGTCGGCAGGTGTGGCGAGGTCCGAAATGAACGAGATGCCCTCGCCCTCACCGCTCAAGTAATCATAGCCCCACTTCCACTGGTAGCCGGTCGCCTTGATCGTCAGGTCGGCCTGCGCCGTATCGCGCATGTCGAGCAACGTCCGGGTGGCCGGCCACGCCATGAGGATCAGGATGACCAGCGGGATGGCCGTCCAGAGCACCTCGACAAGCGTATTCTCGTGGAACTGGGCTGCGACATGGCCCTTCGACTTGCGGTGCGCGTACATGGAGTAGCCCATCGCGCCGAACACGCCGATGAAGATGACCACGCAGATCACGAGAATGATCGTGTGAAGCTCGTAGACGCTCTCGCCGACCTTCGTCGCGGGCGTCTGCAGATTCAGCTGGAACGCGGCCTGCGCCGCCGCACCCCACGCCGCCATGCTCAGGCCGGCAACGACCCTGGCGAACTTTCCGGACATGCTCACCTCTTCTGGTAGCTTGATAACCGATGCCCGAGCAGCGTCGCGAGCTCGCGCCGTCCCGCGTCCGGCAGATGCCGGCCGATCTCCAGCTCACGCCCGTGCGAGCGCAGCGCGAGACGGCGTTCCCAGCCGTGCCGCCGCAGCACGAGCCGCGCCCAGTGCGGATTGAATTCGTACGCGCGGATCCTGCCCCGGTCTCGAATCTCGACCTTCAACGTCCCCTGCTCCTCCACGAACTTCTCGTAATCACCGACGCGGCGACTCATGCAGTAAAACGCTGCCGCAAGCGCCAGCATCTCCAGTCCGGCGAAGGGCAGGATGAACCATGCACCGAACGCGGCAAAGCCGATCCCAATGCCGAACGACACGCCGGCGGTCGCGCCCAACGACCACCACAGCGCTCGCGGTGCGATCGAGCAGTTGCGCCGGATCGTCAGCTGGAGAGGCGTCTGCGGCCCCAAATACTGCAATTCGGGGCGGTTTTCGTCCCACATCGGTGTGCCTGCCTGGAAGCGGGCGGTAAACCGCCTTCTTCTTGCGGTGCGCAAATCTAGCACATGCCATCGACAACGGACAAGCGTGCGCCGCTGCCGAGCGACGCCGACCGAGGACCGCGCGCCGACAATCAATTCAACTACCTAGCGAGCGGCGTGCGATCAAATTTGATTATCCGGGCACCATCCGCGGCGACGCGACGCTTGGGCTTCCAGGCGTGGCCGTACACGACCTCGAAGCTCGCTGGCACCAGCCCATCCCGCGCTGAGTCCGCGTAGGCGCGTCGTGCGCGATCCCAGACCCGGCGCCCGGTGAGCCCGCGTCGTCGATCCGTGCGCGAATTCACCTGACCCGACGCACGCAAGTCTGCGATCAGTTCCTCGAAGCGCGCGTAAGTGAAGGTGATGACTTCCATGTCCATCACCGGATCGGCGAATCCGGCCGCGACCAGGAGATCGCCCAGGTCATGCATATCGACGAAGGGATGCACGTGCGGCTGCGGATCGTCCGCAAATGCCGCCCGCATCTCCTTGAGGGTATCGGGTCCTAGCGAGGAGAACATGAGCAGACCCTCGACGGCCATCACGCGTCCCCATTCATGCAGGATCGCCCCGGGATCATCGCTCCGCGCAAGAGCGAGATTCGACCAGACGAGGTCGCACGAACCCGATCGGAGAGGCAGCTTCCCCATATCGGCGACCAGCGTGGAGGGCGATCGGGGGGCAAGAATCCGGCGCAGGCGCGATCGCCAGCCAATTCGTGTTTCGCTGCGTGGTTCATGGCGTGGTTCGTCGCCGGGACCAGCGCGCGGGGCGCCAACGGAATACGCGGTCGCATCCGGATAGCGCGCGCTGATGATTGCCGCATCCCCGCCCACGTCGACGATCCGTCGTGGCGCCAGCTTGACGTACTCGAGTCGCTCGAGCATCCGGCGTGCGATCTCTTCGCCCAGGGGATCGTGGAATGCATCGCGACGCGTAGCGCGCGCATTTGCGCGGTGCGCGGCGGTTCGGTCGAGCCAACCCACGGCGGGGACCGGCATCAACGGCCTCTCCATCGGGTCGCCGTCGCCCATTTCACTCCTGTCACGACCGAATCGTCGATAGGCGCTGGCCGAGCTGCTCGGGCCGTGCGGGAGTCAGGTGGATCCCAATTCATCCTGGCCGAGGCAACGCATGCCGAGCTTGGCGAGCAGTTCGCGATCCCTGGTGGCCTCCGGATTGCCCGTGGTGAGGAGCTTGTCCCCATAGAAAATCGAGTTTGCGCCGGCGAAGAAGCACAGGGCCTGCATCGGCTCGGGCATCTCCTGGCGCCCCGCGGAAAGCCGCACGTAGCTCTGCGGAATGGCGATACGCGCCACCGCTATGGTGCGGACGAACTCGCTCCAGTCGAGCTGAACAGTGTCCGCCAGCGGCGTCCCCGGGACCCTTACCAGCATGTTGATCGGCACGGATTCCGGAGGCGGTTCGAGCTGTGCCAGGGCGGCGATCAGCCCTGCGCGCGCGCCGCGGCTCTCGCCCATGCCGACGATGCCGCCGCAGCAAACGCGAATCCCGGCGGAACGCACGCGCTCGAGCGTCGCGAGCCGGTCTTCGAAGGTACGCGTCGAGATGATGCTCGGGTAGTGCTCCGGCGCGGTGTCGAGATTGTGGTTGTAGTAGTCGAGCCCCGCGTCGCGCAGCCGCTCGGCCTGGCCGTCGCGCAGCAATCCGAGCGTCGCGCAAGTCTCGAGCCCGAGCGCTTTCACCGCGCGGATCATCGCCAGAACCGGCTCGAGTTCCCGGTCCTTTGGCCCGCGCCAGGCGGCGCCCATGCAGAAGCGTGTGGCCCCCGCAGCGCGTGCGCTCCGCGCAGCCGAAGTGACCTCGTGCAGCGGAAGCACTTCCTGGTCCGGAACCCCGGCGTCGTACCGGGCGGACTGTGGGCAATACGCACAGTCCTCCGGGCAACCGCCCGTCTTCACCGAGAGCAGGGTCGAGAGCTGCACCGCGTTCGCGTCGAAATGGGCGCGATGCACGCTGTGCGCCCGGTAGAGGAGATCGTTCAGCGGAAGCTCGAACAGCCGCTCGATCGCCGCGCGCGCGCCATCGGGGCCATCGCGATCGAGGCCTACATCCGATTCGGCGGGTTTGACGGTGATTGACGGCACGGCTACGCTCGACGCGCAAAGAATCGATGGTGTCCGAGGCTCCCGCGACTGTCAAACCCGTCAAACCATGGCTCCGCCCGCTACCCGGCTCTGGAATGCCATCACCCGCGCCGTGCTCGCTCCCGAATGCCTGCTCTGCGGAGCACGCGCCGGCGAATCGATGCTCTGCGAGGCATGCACGACCGGGATGCCGCGTCCTCCATCATCCTGTCCGATCTGCGCGCTGCCGAGTCCGGCTGCATCAGTATGCGGTGCGTGCCTCGCCCGACCGCCGCCGTTCGATGCAACCTTTGCGCTATGGCCCTACGCGTTTCCGATCGATCAGCTGGTACAGTCCCTCAAGTACCAGGGCAACCTTCCGGTCGCGCGCCTGTTTGGCGCGGCACTTGCGCGACACGTTGCCAATCGCGTCGTCGATCTCGTCGTGCCGATGCCGCTCGCGCGTGAGCGGCTCAGGGCCCGCGGATTCAACCAGGCCGTCGAAATCGCCCGTGCGACAGTCGGGCGCACCGGAGTGGCGACTGCCGACATCGAGCGCATGCGCGAAACGGCAAGTCAGACGGATCTACCGTACACCGAGCGCGTCCTCAACGTGCGCGGCGCGTTTGCGTGCCACTGCGCGTTGCACGGGCGGCGTGTCGCCGTGATCGACGATGTCATGACCACGGGTGCCACGCTGTCCGAGCTCGCCACGACGCTCAAGCGCGCCGGAGCCGAGTGGGTGGAGAACTGGGTGATCGCACGCACACTGCCGCGGGATGGTTGACCCCGGGATGTTCGAAATCGTTCTCTATCAGCCCGAGATACCGCCGAACGCGGGAAACGTGATCCGGCTCGCCGCGAACACCGGATCGCGCCTGCACCTGGTCGGCCCGATCAGCTTCCAGCTCGACGAGCGTTCACTGCGGCGCGCCGGGCTCGACTACGCAGAGCTCGCGGTGGTGGAAGTCCACGCGGACTGGGCCGGTTGCGTGCAGCGTCTTGCCGGGCATCGCATCTTTGCGCTCACGACGCGCGCCATGCGCGGCTATGCCGAGGAGCGCTACGCGCCAGGCGACGCCTTCCTGTTCGGCCCTGAAAGCCGTGGTTTGCCCGCGGACCTGCTCGCGGCGCTGCCGCCCGAACGTCGCTTGCGACTACCCATGCTGCAGGGCAACCGCAGCCTGAACCTCAGCAACGCCGTGGCTGTGGTCGTATACGAGGCTTGGCGGCAGGCGAACTTCTCCGGCGCGTACCGCGAACGGGGTTGAGCAAACCGCGTTTCGAGGCGATCGGGACTATCATGGTTTCCGGGTCCGCACTCGCGGAACTCGCAACCAGCGAAACACCTGGCGCACAAGGAGGAAATCATGGCTAAGAAACAAAGCTCCAGCGAGGCCATCTACAAGGTCGTGGAAGTTGTCGGCACGAGCCCCGTGTCGTGGGAGGATGCGGCCCGGCGCGCGGTCGGGGCGGCCTCCGAGACGCTGCGTGACCTGCGCATCGCGGAGGTGCTGCAGATGGACATGAAAGTCGATAAGGGCAAGGTCGTCGCTTTCCGGACTCGCGTCTCGCTCTCCTTCAAGTACGACCGGGAATAGAAGCTATCTCGAATTTGTGGCTGTGCTTCTGTGGGCGGGAGGGGTTTTACGAACAAGGGGGGATTCCCCCTTGTATATCCCCGGACGAACAAGGGGCACGCCCCTTGTATATCCCCTCGCA
>JBAVOG010000152.1:0-3176 GCA_049691875.1 Burkholderiales bacterium
GGTCAGCACAGCAAAGCCCAAAATGGGTATGATGCACCCCAATATGGGTACGAAAGCGAGGCTAAGCCGCAGCGCCGTCGCCAAGCGAGCACCCGCGCGCATGAGCATGGCCGACGCCTTGTTCACGGGCACGCAGCAGCGCGTGCTGGGGGTGCTGTTCGGGCAGCCGGGCAGGAGCTTCTACGCCAGCGAGCTGATCGCCCTGGTCCGAGGCGGATCAGGTGCGGTCCAGCGCGAGCTCGCGCGCCTCACGCAGAGCGAGCTGGTGACGGTGCGGCTGTCCGGCAATCAGAAGCACTACCAGGCCAATCCCGATTCGCCGATCTTTGCCGAGCTGTGCGGCATCACGCAGAAGACGATGGGCCTGGCGGAGCCGCTGCGGGCCGCGTTGGCGCCGCTGGCGTCCCGCATTCGCGCGGCGTTCGTCTACGGGTCGGTGGCCAAGCGGCAGGACACCGCCAGCAGCGACGTGGACCTGATGCTCGTGAGCGACGACCTGGGTTATCCCGAGCTATTTCGCACGATCGAAGCGGTGAGTCAGAGCCTCGGCCGCAAAGTGAACCCCACAATTTACACGTCGCAGGAACTGGGGCGGCGTCTCAAGCGCGGGGATGCATTCGTGAAGCGCGTGCTGGCACAGCCGAGAATCTGGATCATCGGAAGCGACGATGCCCTCGGCCTTTGAAAACCTGTGCGGCCCAGGCAAGCCGTTGCGGCCGGAGCCGCCCGATGCCGCCGAGTTCGCTGGGCTACTGCGCTCCGGGCTGGCGCGCCTGAAGGACGCGGGCAACGCCGCGCTTTCGATCGAGAGCCGCTTCGACCTCGCCTACAACGCCGCGCACGCGCTGTGTCTCGCGGCGCTGCGCTGGCACGGCTATCGATCGGGCAACCGCTACATCGTCTTTCAGCTGCTACCGCAGACACTGAACCTCGGGCCGGACGTATGGCGCGTGCTGGCGAAGGCTCACGAACTGCGCAACCGCGGCGAATACGAGGGTGACTCGGCCATCGACGCGCGCTTCGTCTCCGACCTGGTCTCGGTCTGCCAGCAGGTGGCGGCGAAGGTGCAGGCGCTGCGGCCGCCTGCTCCGTAGCTCGCCGACAGATTCTAGGTGCCTGTGATGGGAGCCGCTCACCAAGCGCTCGAGGATTAGCCGCTTGGCACCCTGCTTGCCCGCGGCCCGGGCATGACGGCGAGCGGGACGATCTCCTCTTCGAGAAGGTTGAGCGCAGCTTCCACCGCACGTGCGAATTCGGCCCCAAGACCAGGACGTGACCTGCCCAAGTATGCTCGGACCATCGGTTACTTGGGAGCGGTTCAAACCTTCCCATGTCCGGCGCGATACACTTGAAAAGCCAAAGCACTTCAGAGTAAGTGGGACTTCTCCCGTGGACCGCACGACTCTGATCGAAAAAGTGGAGCAGTACTTCGCCGCAGTGGACGCGAAGGAAATCGATCGCGTCCTCGCGTTCTTCGTGCCCGACGCCACCTTCACGATCGCCACGTACGACACGGTCTACCGTGGCCGTGACGGCGAAATACGCGGCATGTTCGAGCGCCTTTTTGCCCGATACGAGGGCATCTGGCACGGTGACTTTGACCACGTCGTGGAGTCACCTGGCCGCCTTGCCTGTCACTTTCGCGTCGTGAACATCGCCGCGAACGGCGAACGCTGGCACAAACACAATTGCAACTTCTTTCGCGCGCGCGGCCAGCTTTTCGACGAAGTATTCGTCTTCATGAGCGGGGACAATGCTCTTCGCTAGCGTCCCGAATCAGGGATTCGGGACACCGGCTTGCGCAACAACCTACGCTGGTGCGCAACGCTCTACGACCGTGGCTGTTCACCGCGCAGAACGTCGGCCGGTCATCGCCTCCACGAAGCCCTTGCCCGACGCCAGCCAGATCTTGAGGGTCTCGAACACCACCACCGTCGTGAAGGTGACGACGAACCAGAGGAAAACCTCTTCGATCGGCAGGTTCGACCAGGCGCCGATGGTGAGACCCATCATCATCCGCGGCTGGAAGGTCCACCAGCCATAGGGCAGCGCGAGCGTCACCTCCCACAGCAGGCTGATCAGGACGACGAAGAACGAGGTGAGGCTGAAGGCGCGCCAGTTGATGAACGGACGCACGGATCGGAAGAGACCCGCCGCCGGCACGAAGGCCACCGCCAGGAGAAAGGCGAAGTAAAGCGGGAAGCCCGCCGGGTCTGCCGCGAGCACCTTCTTGTAGACGATGGCTGCGATCAGGAGTGCGGCGCCGAGGACGACGGAGCCTGCGTGGAACGACAGGATGGGGCCTGAATCTCGCGTCGCGGCCGCATAGTCGGGCACGTTGTAGGCCTCGAGCCAGAACTCGTCGTTCCAGATGTAGAAGAGCAGGATGAACAGGAAGCCTGACAGGTAGAAGACGAACTCCTCAATCGGTATCGGTCCGCCCACGCCCGGCACGGCGAGGCCGAGCGTGGCGCCGGGATTCGGGAACTCGAAGAAGGTGTGGCCGAGCAGGATGTCGAGGGCGAATCCCATCGGCGCCAGGATGCCGATGGTCATCCAGTACGCTTTGCGCTGGAAGGTGAACCGGGGGTGGCGGATGAACCACCACGCGATCACCGCCAGCGGGAAGATGAACAGCAGCAGGCTCCAGGTGTAGCCGTACGGGGTCGGGTCGTCGGACGGGATCAGGGTGATCCCCGGCACGAGCACGGTCCGGAGCGTCAGCGCCGCCGGGATCGCCAGCATCGCGATCATGAGCAGAACGACGCGGGCGAGCGGTTTGGGCGGGTCTGGCCTCATCGCAGGGCTCGGGCACGGAGCAGCGCGAACGGTACGTTCCGCACGGTGCCACGGTGTGACACCGTGCCACCGTCCTCGGGAACATGCAAGCCGGCGGGAGCTCGACCGCCGCGCGCCTTCGCCCCTTATTTCTGGCGCGCTTTGCGTGCGGCGTACTTGGAGTCGCGCGCGGCTTTCTGTTGCTTCTTGAGGGCTGCTTCGGCCTCTTCCTTGGCGATGCGCTCGGCTTCCTTGCGCGCCTTTTCTTCCGCGGCGGCGCGCTCCTGCCGGGCTTTCTCGGCTGCGCGCTCCACTTCTCGTCGCTCGGTGGCGAGGCGGTTCGCCCCCTTGCGCTCGGCCGCGCGGAGCTCGCGCGCTTTGGCCGCTTCGATTTGCGC
>JBAVOG010000153.1:0-1953 GCA_049691875.1 Burkholderiales bacterium
GCGCCGCCCCGCGCGAGCAGCATCAGCCCCACCGGCGCCGCGCCGGGCGCGTGGCAGGGCAAGCTCAGCCCGCACCAGTCGAGGAAATTTCCCACCGTCGGGTTGCGTAAGACGAGGATGTTGACGCGCGCGAATTCCGTGTCGTCCGATTCGAGCGGCGCGAGTTGCGGCGCGACGATCGGAACCGTCGGTAGCGCGAGCGCGTCGAACGGCGCGGCGACTGCCAGCGCGCGCTCTTGAAAATCAGCGCGCTTCCGGTGTAGCGCGGCAACCTCGGATTCAGTGACCAGCGAGCCACGTCGGATGCGCGCGGCGACGCGCGGGTCGTACTGGTCGCCCGCGCGTTCGATCAGGTCGCGATGCCAGGCCCATGCTTCGGCGGCGGCGAATCCGCCCTTCGCGTTGATCGACGGCAGCTCGTCGAGCTCCGCGAACGCGATCTCGGTGATCTGCACGCCGGCGTCGGCGAGCCGGCGCACGGCGCGCTCGAACGTGTGTGCGACGGTCGGGTCCATGTCCTCCAGCACGTAGCGTTGCGGCAGACCGAGCCGCAGTCCACGGGCATCCATCGGTTCGAGCGGCCGCGGTGTCTCGCCGGCGAGCACGGCGTCCAGCAGAGCGCAACAGGCGACGGTGGGTGCGAGTGGCCCGATGGAGTCGAGCGACGTGGAGAGCGGCACCGCGCCGTCGAGGGGGACACGGCGAGCAGTCGGCTTGAATCCCGTGAGGCCGCACAGTGCAGCGGGGATGCGGACCGAGCCGCCGGTGTCGGTGCCGATGCCGGCGGCGGCCATGCCATCGGTTACCGACACTGCCGCGCCCGAGGACGAACCGCCGGGGATGCGCCGCGTCGCGCGATCCCAGGGGTTGAGCGGCGTGCCGAAATGCGGATTGAGGCCGAGACCGGAGAACGCGAACTCGGTCATGTTCGTCTTTCCGATGATCACCGCACCCGCGCGCCTCAGTCGCGCCACGACTTCGGCGTCAAGCGTCGCCGGCGCGTGCGCGGCGAGCACCTTCGAGCCCGCAAGCGTGGTCTCGCCGGCCACGTCGAAGAGGTCCTTGATGCTGATCGGAAGACCAGCCAGCGGAGGAAGCGGGGCGCCCGCGCGCCGCTTCGCATCCCATTCCTCGGCTTCACGGATCGCGCGCTCGGTATAGAGGCGCGTGAAGACGCGCGCACCCTCGCCGTGTGGGTCGACCGCCCGTTCGTGCGCCTCGCGCACGAGGGTTGCACTCGTGGTCTCGCCGTGAGCCAGGCGTTCCAGCAGATCTGTCAGGGGAATTGTCATCGGATGTTCGACTGCACGATGGTGGCGTGGAAGGAGTCGATGTGCGCCCGCATCGCCGCGCAGGCGCCCTCGACGTCGCGCTTGCGCAGCCGGTCGGCGATCTCGCGGTGCTCGCTCAACACTGCGAGGAGATGCCTGTCGTCTGAGAGCGAGATGAACCAGAAGCGGAGACTTCGCTCGTGGAGCGAGAGCAGGATCTCCGCCAGCACCGGGTTGCGTGCGGCGCGCGACAGGCACAGGTGGAACTCGCGATCGAGCAGCATCAGTCCCTCGATGTCCCGCTGCGGCACCAGCGTCTCCGCCCGGTCGAGGATCGCCGTGAGCTCGGCGAGCTCCGCATCGGTCGCCCGCTCGGCGGCGAGCCGCACGCAGTGCATCTCGGTCACGTGCCGGACGTCGATGACATTCAAGATCTCCTCCAGGGACACCGGCCGGACGAAGGCGCCCTTGCGCGGGATCACCTCGACCATGCCCTCGATCATCAGGCGATTGAGCGCCTGGTTCACCGGCGTGACGCCGAGGCCGAGCTGGGCGCTCACCTGTGCCGCGTTCAGATACGATCCCGGCCGGTAGTCGAGCGTGATCACGCGCCGCTTGATCTCCTCGTACGCAACGTCGCTCAGGCGCGCGCCAGCCGGGCGCCGCAGGCGCGCTCGGCGCC
>JBAVOG010000154.1:0-14222 GCA_049691875.1 Burkholderiales bacterium
GGTGCCGACTGCGCGCGGCTGATCGCGCCGATCAAGATCCGGCGCGAACGGCCGGCGCGGTCGGGCGTGCACAAACTGCCAGGCACGCCAGACCCACGATCGCTGCGACGACCTGCACGCGCCACTCATAGGCGAAGAGCGCGATCCCGCACGACCCGAACAACAGACGCGCCCAGGGAGCAATGGGGCGCCGGAGAAATCCCTCGATCGCCACTCCGAGACAGAGCACCGCGAGCGTGGCCGCGCCGATGTGGAGCACCACGGCGATCAGGCTTCCGCGGAGCAGGACCTCCTCGCTGTAGGCGAAAGCGAACGGAACCAGGAACGCCACGATCGAGAGCCGCACGGCGGTCGTCGCGATCGCGAGCGGGTTCGCTTCGGCGAGCGGCGCAGCGGCGAATGCCGCGACCGCCACCGGCGGCGTCATCGCGGAGAGCGAGGCGAAATAGAGGAGGAACAGATGTGCGGCCAGCGTGGAGAGGCCGAGCTTGATGAGCGCGGGACTGACGAGCACGGCGGCCAGGACGTACACGCTCGGCACCGGCATGCCCATTCCCAGCAGGATCACCACTGCCGCGGCCACCACGAGTGACGCGAGCGCATTTCCGCCGGCCAGCAGGAAGATCATGTCGGTGAACTTTGCCGCGAGCCCGGTCATCGTAATGCCGCCCACCACCAGCCCTGCGGCCGCGCAAGCGCCCACCGCCGGGGCGATGCGCAGGGTCGTGTCGGCCAGCACATCGTAGAACTTACGCACTCCGAGCCGGGTCCGCGCTCGGAGCATCGAGACCGCGATGAGCGCGACGGTGGCGAAGGCGGCAACGAGTTGCGGCGAGTAGCCCGCGACGAGCGCTCCGATCAGCACTGCGAACGGCACCGCGAACAGGCCCCCGTGCCGCAGCGTCACGCCCAGGGGTGGAATCGAGTGCGGATCCACACCGCGCAGGCCGAGCTTGACCGAACGCAGGTGCACCTGGAAGTAGACGCTCACGTAGTAGAGCAGCGCAGGAACGATCGCAGCGACGACGATCGACTGGTAGGGGATGCCCGTGTATTCGGCCATGAGGAACGCGGCCGAGCCCATGACCGGGGGAAGGATCGCGCCTCCCGTCGAAGCGGCGACCTCCACCCCCCCGGCGAGCGCGCCGGAGTAGCCCAGACGCTTCATCATCGGGATGGTGACCGAGCCCGTCGTGACCACGTCGGCGGTCGGGCTGCCGGAGATGGTGCCGTAGAGGCCGGAAGAGACGACCGCGATCTTCGCGGGGCCGCCCGGACTCTTTCCACTCACCGCTGCCGCGGCGTTGTAGAAGAACTCCCCGCCCCCGGCGTAGTGCAGGAAGGCGCCGAAGAGCCCGAACAGGAAAACATAGGTGAGCGCGACGCGCACCGGAACCCCGAAGATTCCATCGGTCGTGAACACCAGGATGTCGAGGAAGTGCGGGTAGTCGATCTCGCCGTGCCCCAGCACCCCGGGCAGCGCATCTCCCCATAGGTTGTAGGCGAGGAAGCCGAGCACGATGAGGGTGAGCGCGAGCCCAACCGTGCGGCGGGTCGCTTCCAGCGTGAGGGCGAGGAGGACGCTCCCGAAAAAGAGATCCGCGGGAGTCAGCGGGTCGAGGAGGGCGATCCGCTGGGAGATCCGCTCGATCTCGATGAAGAGGTACACGCTCGTGGCAAGCGCGAGCGCCGCGAGCACTCCGTCGTACCAGGGAACGCGATTCCGGTCGGACTCCGGCGAGGGGCCGATCGAGAGGAATACGAGGCAGAGCACGGCGCCGAGGAACACGACGACCATCGAGAACAGGTCGACGATCCAGATCGTGTTCGTCACGACCAGCGCGATCGTGACGAGCGCGCTGAGCGGCTTCGCGAAGCGGGCGTGCGCCCCGGAGAGCTTGCGGGACGCGCCGGTCGCGAACAGGCGGTCGGCGAGATTCACTTCCACAGGGGGCGGGCAAGCCGGATGGGCGTCCGCCCGCGGGCCTTATTTCATCAGGCCCGCTTCCTTGTAGTAGCGCACCGCACCGGGGTGGTAGGGGATCACGCCGAACGAGACCAGGAGCTCGGGTGTGAGCGCCTGCATGGACTTGTGAACCCCCTGGAGCTGCTTGATGTTCTGATGCAGTGCCTTCGCAAGGTCGTAGGCGGTCTTGTCGTCCAGCCGATCGGTCGTGATGAGGCCTGCGCCGACTGTGGCGGTCGGCGCGGCTGCGGTCTGGCCCTTGTACGCGTTCGCCGGAATCACGAATTTCTGGGTGCCCATGTCCGCGTTGATCTTGGCGATCGTCGCATCCGACACGGGAAGGACGACCGATGGGACCGACTCGGTCGCGTCGAGCAGCGAGCCCTGCTTGACGAACAGACTGTTAAAGATGAGATCGACGCGTCCGTCCTTGTAGAGCGTGGTCTGCTCCTGCGATGCGGCGAAGATGACGTCGCCGCCCCATTTCTTGATGTCGTCGGGCGTGACCCCGATCGCCGCGAACATGTGCTCGGCAACGGTCGCAGCGATGTTGCCGCGGCGATTCACCGCGACCCGCAGTGGCGGCTTCTTCGCCGCGATGTCCTCGAACGTGTGGATCCCGTGCTGATCGGCGAACGCTTTCGTCATGATGAGCTGCATCGGCGCCCAGTTGTAGAGATAGGCGATCGCCCGCATGCTCTGGATCGGCTTGCCGAAGGGCTTCGCGCCTGCGAGCGCCAGCTTGAGCTCCGCATCGTGGGCGATTCCGAGCGGCACCTTGCCTCCGTCGAGGAGCCCGATGTTTGCGAGCCCGCCCCCCGAAGTCTGGTAGGTCACCACCGAACCGGGGTAGCTTGCCTTGACGGCTCGATCGATCCCGATGCCCAGGTTCGACCAGAGCCCTCCGGGGCTCGCTCCGGCGACAACGAGCTCGTAGGTCTGCGCCGATGCGGGCAGCGCAACCCCGAAGAGCAGGATTGCGAGCAGCATTGCTGCGATTTTCTTCATGGCAAGTCTCCTCCTGGTGGACGAATTCCCCGGTCTCGGGCCGGGCGCGGATGATGAAGCACGATTTGAAGCGTGCCTTTGAGCGTGATTGTGCCCGCTAAAGCGTCCGGACCGCAATGCGCCTTGTGCGCCGCGACGTGGCGCCGCCCGGTGCCGGGCCGTCAGACCCTCGATGCGTCCAGCGTCTGCGCCAACACTTCGAGGAGGGGCGAAGGGTCGCCGGACTTGGCGAGCAGTCGGTCCGCGCCGGCCACTCTCGCGAGCTCGTCGATATGCGGGTTTTCGAGACCTGTCCGCATCACGATGGGGACGCGCCGAAGCGCTTCCTGCGAACGCACCTTGCGACAGAACTCGGCGCCGTCCATTCCCGACATCACGTAGTCGACCACCATGGCGTCGGGATGTCCCTCGCCGCCCATCAACGCGAGGGCTGCTTCGCCGGAAGGTGCCTCGAGCACATGGTAGCCGGCTGCGTCCAGAACGAGTCGGACCAGGAAACGGTCCAGGTCGTCGTCATCGACGAGCAGTACGGTGGCGGGCATGCAGTCAGCTCCCATTCGGATCAGCTTCCATCTGTGTCAGCCGCCATTTACGGCGACCTTCATTTCCGGGCGTGACGCATCGCGCCCGAGTGGCGCATACGCAGCCCTGAGCTGCGCGCGGATCGTGGCTAGCGCAGGCGCAATCTCGGCGATCAGACGCATGAGGGAAGGGAAATCCTTTTCCTCCGCTGCGACCTCCGCGCGCTTGAACAGCACCGCCAGACCGTTTGCGCCGATTTGCATGCAGTTGGATTTGAGCGTGTGCGCGAGGCGCCGCGCCACGGGCGCATCCCCGGCGTCGGCGGCCATGACCAGCGACTCGAACAGCGCAGCGGAGCGGTCGACGAACAGATTGACGACCGCGTTGACCATGTCGGGATGACCCGGTCGTCGCATGGCGCGTAGCCGCTCGAGCACGGCGAGATCGAGCAGGCTCGCATCCACGACCGAGACGGTGTCGCGATGCGGTGCGCCGGTCGCGAGTTCGATCCCGTCCGGGGAGTGCGCCTCGGTCTGCTGCCCATCCACCCGCGGCCTATCGTCGCGAATCGCCAGCCAGGGTCGGATCGCCGCATGCAGTTCCGCGGTGCGAAACGGCTTGGCAAGATACGCGTCCATCCCGGCGGCCAGGCAGCGCTCCCGGTCACCGTGCACGGCGTTCGCCGTCAACGCGACGATCGGAATCCGTGCCGGATTCGCAGCCGCGGCTTGCGTGCGGATGCGCCGGGTTGCTTCGTACCCGTCGACTTCGGGCATCTGGCAGTCCATGAGCACGAGATCGAAGCGTCTGTGCGTCACCGCGTGCACGGCCTCGATGCCGTTGGCGGCCAAGCTCACCTGCAATCCGAGTCTTTCGAGCATGCCGCGCGCCACCTCGCAGTTGAGCTCGTTGTCCTCGACCAGCAGGACGTGCCCGGCTAGCGCAGCAAGCTCTCCGGAGTCTGTCGACGGCGATGCCGGTGCGTCGGAACTTGCACGGTCGAAGCGCGCGGTAAACCAGAAAATCGAGCCCTTGCCGGGCCGACTCGTGACGCCGATCTCGCCGCCCATCAATTCCACGAGCTTGCGCGAGATCGCCAGTCCCAAACCGGTACCGCCGTACTTGCGCGCGTGCGAGACGTCGGCCTGGGTGAACGCATCGAAGATTCGCGAAGTCTGCTCCGCGGTCAACCCGATCCCGGTGTCCGCAACGGTGAAGCGCACCAGGGGCGTGTCGCCCGGTTCGGCAAGTGTCGCCGCGACTTGTACGCGCCCTCGCTCGGTGAACTTGATCGCATTCCCGACAAGGTTGGTCATGATCTGCCGCAGTCGCAGCGCGTCTCCGCGGAGGAAGTGGGGAAGATCCAGAGGCACCTCCAGCTCCAGCGCAATGTGCCGCACACGCGCGCGTTCCCGCGGGAGCTCGACGATTTCCTCCAGGGTGGCGCGCAGATCGAAGTCGACCGGGTGGAGCTCCTCGTGGCCGGCTTCGACCTTGGAGAGATCGAGAACGTCGTTGATGAGATCGACCAGGCTCTCGGCGGAGCGATGCACGGTGTCGAGGTAGCGGCGCTGGCGTTCGTCGAGTTGCGTGCCTGCGAGCAATTCCGCCATGCCGACGATCCCGTTCATCGGTGTGCGGATCTCGTGGCTCATGTTGGCCAGGAACTGCGATTTCGCGATGCTCGCGGCCTCGGCAGCCGCGCGGGCTTGCTCGCGCTCTTCGGCGACGCGGACGATCTCGAAGCGCAAGCGCAGTGAATCGGCGACCGCGCGGGCTGCGCGGCGCGCATTGGCGAGCGCCACGAACAGGAATACCCCGGCGACGATGCCGTAGCTGCGATCGCTCGGTTCGCTGGAGATCATGAGCGTGACAAGCGCGGGGGCGAGCGCAGGAACGGCCAGGCCCGCATAGGCCGCGAACAATGTGTTGAGCGTGAAGAGACCCACTGCCGCCACCGCGAAGATGATCACGATCGCGACGCCCGCTAGGGCGTGGCCTTCGGGCGGGCGGAAGACCGTGCCGACCAGACCCCACACGACACCCGTCGCGAAGGTTCCGGCAACGAAGAGCGCTGCCCAGCGGCGCGCGTCAGACGCTGCAGGCGCGGCCCGCTGGTAGGCTCGGCCCAGCAGGTAGCGTCCGAGAATCACGACGTGGTGCGCAAGCATCCACCCCAGGAGCGAAGTCGCGGCGCCGGCGCCGTCCAGAAGCAGCCAGGTGAACGTGGCAGCCACGATCGACATCACGAGCGTGAATGGCGCGAGGCGATAGAGCGTCGCGACCTGCTCGGCGTACACGAGCGTCGCGGTGTCGTCCCTCGTAGCGGTATCCAGCTTGAGCATGTGCGTTAGTGCCCGGAAGCGGCGAATTGCGCCGGTTGTTCGGGGTGAACGCTGCAATTTCCACGCCGGCTCGCGTGCGCCGGAGGCGGGGAGGTAGCCGCGACGTTGCACGGACGTTGAATTGATCACGAATGTGGTCGACCGCGACCCTGCGCTGCGCCGGTATGGGGATATCGAGTCGATATCGCACGCTGGGAATCTTCCCCATTCGCGAGGCGCATTTGCGACTGTTCCTTTGCGACGTCGACCCGGCAACACTCGTTGCCGGATCCTCGGCAACCGGCAGGACAACCGGACCCACCGTCTTTGCGCCCGGGGGCATGCCCGGAACGGCTGCCACCCGCTTTCCGCCGTCTGCTGTCAGAATTCCCCATTCGCCATTTGCGTACCGGAGCGGGAGAGGGCAGGAAGCATGCGCGACGAGACCAAGATCGTTCACGCGGGACGCGATCCCCAGCGCTTCGATGGCGTCGTCAATCCGCCCGTGCTGCACGCCTCCACGGTGCTCTCGCGCAATCTGCCGGAATGGGAGGAGAAGCGTAGGCGACGCGCGCAGGATCTCCCCGGGACGTTCTACGGACTGACCGGCACTGCGACGACGCGCGCGCTCGAGGACGCGCTCGCCGAGCTCGAGGGCGGCTATCGCGCCATCGTGTATCCGTCCGGACTGGCTGCGTGCGTCGTCCCGATTCTTGCGTACGTCAAGGCCGGTGACCACGTATTGCTCACGGACAGCGTTTACGGTCCGACGCGCCGCTTTGCGGACGGCATGTTGAACCGTCTGAGCGTGGAGGTGACCTACTACGATCCGCTCGCCGGCTCCGGCATCGAAGTGCTGATGCGCCCCAACACCCGCGTGGTGTTCGTCGAATCGCCCGGGTCGCTCACGTTCGAGGTGCAGGATGTGCCGGCCATCGCAGAGGTGGCACATCGGCACGACGCGATGGTCATCATGGACAACACATGGGGCACGCCGCTGCATTTCCGGGCGTTCGAGCACGGCGTGGACGTGTCCGTGCAGGCGGCGACCAAGTACGTCGGCGGCCACTCCGACCTGATACTGGGCACGGCGGCCGCGACGAAGCAGGCGTGGCCGGCGCTCATGCAGGCGACCTATTCGCTCGGACAATGCGCGGCGCCGGACGACATATACCTCGCGCAGCGCGGCCTGCGCACCATGCACGTCCGGCTGAAGCGGCACTGGGAGACAGGTCTTGCGCTCGCCGAATGGCTTGGGAAGCAGCCGGAAGTCGAGCGCATCCTTCACCCGGCGCTTCCGGGCGATGCCGGTCACGCGCTATGGAAGCGTGACTTTCGTGGCGCGTGCGGACTGTTCGGGGTGATGCTCAAGCCGGTCGGCCGGCCCGCGCTGGAGGCGTTCTTCGATCGCTTCGAGCTGTTCGGGATCGGCGCCTCCTGGGGCGGCTTCGAGAGCCTGGTCATTCCGGTCGATCTCACTGGATTCCGGACGGCTACGCGCTGGCTGCACACGGGGCCGCTGATTCGAATTCATGCCGGACTCGAGGCGCCGGAGGATCTGATCAGCGACCTGGACGCGGCCTTTGCAAGATTGCGCGCCGCGGCATAGCCGGTTTCCGTCCCGGGGATCCCTAGAACCTATCTCAAAATACGCCTACACTCGCAAGCGGGGGGATATACAAGGGCAGGTGGGAAGGGAAGGGTCCCACCCCTTCCCTGGCCCCTTGTTTGTTCGGGGATATACAAGGGACATTCGTCCCTTGTTCGTACGCCCGCTCTTGCGTGAAGAAGCACTGCCGCAATTTCGAGAAAGATTCTAGTCAGGGCTTGAGACCCTGGAAGAGCTTCTCGCGGCCGAGCTTCACGTTCAGTTTTCCGTCGTAGAGGAACACGTCCGCGGTCGCGTACGTGTCGGCGTACGGATCCGGAATGAACGATCCGGTGCCGATGACGTCGACCGGCGCGCGGGCGTTGCCGAACATCTTGCACTTGAAGAGATTGAAGCCGGAAGACGCGACGATCTTGGCTGCGTTGAAGCCGGCCTGGTCGAGCGTCTGCCGGAGCTTGATGACCGCGGCCACCGACACGCCGGTGCCGAAGAGAACGCGGCGCACCCGGTCCTTGACGATGTTCAGCGTGTCCGCGTCGAAAGCTTCCTCCCCCATGACGTTACGCACTGCCTCGTACTCGTTGAGAACGTGCAGCCAGTTCGCGAGGATGTCGACCGAGTCGTCGTAGGTGAGCCCCTCGGCGAACCGGTCACCGTGGGTGTCGATGCGCAGCGAAAGCGTGCGGTCCGCGGCCGGCAGGCTGGGCAGATGCTCCTTGAACCACCACCTGCAGACCTCCAGGGCGTCGGTGTACTCCCTGCCGAAATAATCGATCAGGACCGTCAGGTTGTCGCGTGGAAACGTTTCCACGTACATCTGCGCCGCGCGCAGTGTGGAGCCGGCGTAGCCGATCAGGCCGTGCGGCATCGTGCCGATCCCGGCCTTCTGGCCGTAGTACGGTGCGGTGAGGTCCTGAGACGAGCCGACGAAACCGGCCGCCCCGTTGAGCTTGGCGATGCGCGTGCCCACCGACGCGCCATACGCTGCGAGGAGGCTCATGTCGTCGCCCGTGGCGTGCCGGGCATGCATGTCGATGAAACTCGCCTTTGGAAGGTTCATCGACATCTTGTGGGCGTTGTATGCCGCCACACAGGCGGTGCCTACCCGCTGCAGCACCAGCGTCTCGAGCTCGAGCAGGCGAGCGAAGGAGCCGGTGTAGGTGAAGATCGGCTTCTGGTCCGGAACGAATGCGCCTTCCTCGTAATTGCGCGTGATGCTGAGCGGCGTGGCGTCGGCCGGGTAGTACTCGCGCAACAGCTCGATCGCAGGGCTGATCGCACAGATGACGCGTCGGCGCATGAACACGCCATAGGTGACGATCCGATCCCCGAAACGCTCGACCACGGCGCGCGACTTGGTGAAGTACTTGTCGGTCCGGGAAGCGACGTACTCGGCCTTCTTGGCCGGGACGATCTCGAATGGCTTCTGCATGGTTGCTCCGGGGCGGGCAATGTGCTCAGTAGCGATTCTAACGCGGCCCCCGGTGATCGGCGGGGCCTCGGGGGCCGCGTTAGAATCGGGCAAATGAAACGTCAGACAGGCACTCGTTGGACAGACACCCCCGGCACAGTGTTCCGGCTCGTTTTTCGCCTTGTTTCTGTCGCATTGCTCTGCATTAGCGCGAGCGGCTGCGGCGGGAACTATGTGATGGGGGCAAGCTATGGCGGCTCGACCGCAGCGGCCGGGGCGGCCGGGGTGGGGACGGGTAGCGCGGTCGCATCCAGCGGCACGGTCATCGCCGTGGACGGCGGCCTTTACGCCAGCATCTCGCTCGGCACGGCTGCCGCCAACATCTTCGCGGTGGCGACCGGACTGGCCATATATGCGGCGATGCTCCAGGAAAGCGGCGAACTGCATCTGGGGGCCTATCCGCCCATGCGCGAGGACCGCGCGATCAACGAGCAGGACTGCACCAAACCGATCACGGACACCCAGGCGAATCTCAAGTGCAAGTGAGCGGCTGACCGACAAGAATCATGCGCGCGCCCCGCGCGCGCAGCACCAGGAGGAGGCATCGAATGATCCATTTCGTCGTGCATGACGAGAACGACTCGGTCGGCGTCGTCGTCGTGGAAGGCATCCGCACCGGCCAGGACCTCGAAGGCTGGATCATGGACCAGGACAAGACGCTCAAGGTCAAGGCCCAGCAGGACATTCCGATCGGGCACAAGCTTGCCATCCGTGCGCTGAAGAGCGGCGACACCGTCATCAAGTATGGCGTGGATATCGGCTGCGTCGTTGCGCCGATCAAGGTCGGCGAGCACGCTCACGTCCACAACATCAAGACCAAGCGCTGGTAGCGCACCCTGGCGACAGCGCTACTCCACGATCCGGGCGCTGCCCGGCGTCGTGACCGACACGAGGAATTTCCGACATGAGCATGGATCTCTCCAAGGCCACTTTCTGGGGCTACCGCCGCGAGAACGGACGCGTCGGCGCACGCAACCACGTCATCATCCTTCCGGTCGATGACATCTCGAACGCGGCTGCCGAGGCGGTCGGGAACAACATCAAGGGCACGCTCGCGCTGCCGCACCCCTACGGGCGCCTGCAGTTCGGTGCCGATCTGGATCTGTACTTCCGTACCCTGATCGGCACGGGGTCGAGTCCGAACGTCGCTGCCGTGGTGGTGATCGGCATCGAGGAGGGCTGGACGAAACGGGTGGTCGACGGGATCGCGAAAACCGGCAAACCCGTCACCGGATTCGGGATCGAGCTGCACGGCGATCACGACACCATCATGCGTGCCTCCAAGGCGGCGAAGGAGTACGTCCAGTGGGCCTCCGAGCTGCGTCGCGAGGAGTGCCCGATCAAGGATCTCTGGGTGTCGACGAAGTGCGGCGAATCGGACACCACATCGGGCTGCGGCGCCAACCCCACTGTCGGCAACGCTTTCGACAAGCTCTATCCGCTGGGCACGACCCTAGTGTTCGGCGAGACGACCGAGCTGACCGGTGGTGAGCACCTGGTTGCGGAGCGTTGCCGAACGCCTCAGGTCCGCGAGCAGTTCATGGCGATGTTCAATCGCTACCAGGAAGTCGTGAATCGCCACAAGACGAGCGACCTCTCCGAGTCGCAGCCGACCAAGGGATACATCGCCGGCGGACTCACCACGATCGAGGAGAAGGCGCTCGGCAACATTCAGAAGATCGGCCGCAAGTGCAAGGTCGATGGCGTGCTCGACAAGGCCGAGGAGCCGACCGGACCCGGCCTCTGGTTCATGGACTCCTCGTCCGCGGCGGCCGAGATGGTGACGCTGTGCGCGGCATCCGGCTTCGCGGTGCATTTCTTCCCGACCGGGCAGGGTAATGTGATCGGCAATCCCATTCTGCCGGTCATCAAGCTCTGCGCGAATCCGCGCACCGTGCGCACGATGGCCGAGCACATCGACGTGGACGTCTCGGGGCTGCTGCGTCGCGAGATGACGCCCGATCAGGCAGGCGACGCGGCGCTCGAATGCTTGCTGCGCACCGCGAACGGTCGCCTCACCGCCGCCGAGGCCCTCGGCCACCGCGAGTTCGTCATCACCCGGCTATACGAGAGCGCGTGAAGGGAGCGAGGCGTGGGAAGGTGATGTCTTTTCCCCTCCTCCCCGAGGAGTGGTGGCGCGAAGCGCCGGGGTGGTGCGCTGACGTAGCAGGACTCTCAACCACCCTGCCGGCTTCGCCGGCACCCCTCCTTGAAAAGGAGGGGAAGATGTGACGCAGTCCTTGTTGCAAGTCCGCGTCTGGCGTGGAGACTCCCAGGGGGCGTTCAAGCGCTACGAGGTGCCGCGCCGCGCGAGCCAGACGGTGCTGGACGTGGTCACCTACATCCAGCGCCGGCTCGAGCCACAGTTGGCCTACCGCTTCGCCTGCCGGGTCGGGATGTGCGGGTCGTGCGCGATGACGGTCAACGGCGTGCCCCGGTGGACGTGCCGGACGCATGTGGCGAAAGCGGCCGTCGACGACACGCTCGAGATCGCGCCGCTCGCGAATCTGCCGGTGATTCGCGACCTGGTCACCGACATGCGCGAATTCTTCGACAAATGGGCCCGCGCCAAGGGCAGCTTCGTGCCGACGGCCACGCGCCAGGACGATTTCGCGGTAGTGTCGCCGGACCGGCCCGAGCGCCGGGCAGCCGACGCCGCCATCGAGTGCATCGGATGTGGCGTGTGCTACGCGTCGTGCGATGTCGTGCGCTGGAATCCCGCGTACCTTGGTCCGGCCGCTCTGAATCGCGCCTGGACGCTCGTGAACGATGTGCGGGACGGTGCGCGCGCCGCCCGACTCGGGGCCGTGGCGGGCGACGCGGGCTGTCATGCCTGTCACACGCACATGAGTTGCACGGAACGCTGCCCGAAAGAGATCGCGCCGACCGCGTCGATCGCCGGTCTGAAGCGCGCCACCGTGGTGGCTGCGCTGAAAGGTGAACTGTAAGGCGCAAAGGCTCGGTAATGAAATGTGCGTATGGCACCACCCCGTCGCCTTCGGCGCCACCTCTCCTCGCAGAGGAGGGGAAAAGTTTCTTCCCCTCCTTTTCAGGGAGGGGTGCCCGCGAAGCGGGCGGGGTGGTTCATGCTGAACGCGATTTTTGAACGGGATGATTCGTGAACCGAAACGCGCGGGTGGAGGTCTTGCTTTGGATCACGCAGCGGGCGAGCGCGGCGGTCCTTGGTGGTGCCGTGCTGGTCCACCTCGCGACGATGTCCTACGCCGTGCGCGGCGGCCTGACTGCGGCCGACATCCTCGCGCGCACCCGGGGCAGCGTCGGCTGGCTGCTATTTTATGGCGTGTTCGTGCTCGCCGTCGCGGTGCATGCACCGATCGGGCTGCGGACGATCGCTCGCGAATGGGCCGGATGGCGCGGCGCCGTCCCCGACACAGTCGTTGCCGTCGTAGCTGTCGTGCTGCTCGGGCTCGGATGGCGCGCGGTGTGGGCGGTCTACGCATGAGAGGCGACTGGCGCGCACGGAATCATCCGGGTTACTGGGCCTTTCTCGTCCATCGCCTGTCGGGACTCGCGCTCGCCTTGTTCCTCCCGGCGCATTTCCTGGTCCTGGGTCAGGCGCTGCGCGGCGAGGCCGCGCTGGCAGGCGTGTTGCGATGGACCGAAGTGCCGCTCGTCAAGGTCGCGGAGGTTGCGCTCGTGATCCTGCTGGCCGCGCATCTCACGGGCGGCGCACGCCTGCTCGCGCTGGAGTTCCTCCCCTGGCGCAACTGGCAGAAGAGCCTTGCTGCGCTGGCCGCCGGAATCGCGCTTGCTTTCGGTCTCGCTTACGCGCTCGCACTCCTCTGAGCGCCACACGGGTCACACGATGCCGCATTCGACCTATCTGCCGCACCGAATGGGCCGCGCCGAGGTGAGCCCGACCGGATCGTTCGAGGCCGGCAGCTTCCAGGAATTCACTGTGACCTATACGGCCGGCTACTTCGGCATCGACGACACCGGCTCGATCAAGATCGTGCATCGCTTCGCAAGCGACATGGGGAGGCCGCAGTTCACCGATCCCAAGGGCTGGAACTACACGACGGTCGAAGCGTCGAACGGCGCGGTGCTGCAGGTGGAGTACGATCAGAAGCGCAATATCCGCCCCTGGGACAAGACGCTCTTCATCCGCGTGATGCGCGGATTCCTGCGCGACGGCGATCGGATCGTCGTGCGCTTCGGCGACCGCCGGCAGGGTTCTCCGGGAATCCGAGTGCAGACGTTCTGCGAGCCGACGTTCGAGTTTCGCGTCTTGGTCGATGCGATCGCGACCTACAACTACGTCGAGCTGCCGGACCAGCCGACCATCGCGATCGTCGCCGGTCCCCCGGTGCTATACAAAGCGATCCTGCCCACGCGGCGCCGTGCCGGGCAGCCGTTCCGGCTCGGTTTCAAGGGCGAGGACAAGTGGGGCAATCCGAGCGAGCACGTTGCGGGCCGGTTTCGATTGCGGTCGAACGTGCGCATCGACGGACTGCCGGCCGAATTCGAGGTGCGATCCGGCGAGCGCGCGAAAGTCTTCGAGGATCTGCGCGTCCCCGCGCCCGCACAGGTGGCGCTGGAGGTGCTGGATCACGCGGGCAACGTCGTGTGTGCCGCGAACCCCCTCGACATCGTGGCGGACGCGTCGCTCCTGCCCTACTGGGCCGACCTCCACGGCCAATCGGAGGAGACGATCGGCACCAACTCGGCGCGCGAGCTGATCGAATTCGCGCGTGACGCCGCCTTCCTCGACGCGATGAGTCATCAGGGCAATGATTTCCAGATCACCACGCCGTTCTGGGAAGAGCTCAATCGACTGACTGCCGAGTTCGACGCCGACGGCCGCTTCGTCATTTTTCCCGGATACGAGTGGTCGGGAAACACCGGACTCGGCGGCGATCGAAACGTTCTCTTCATGTCGGAAGGTCGCCAGATCCACCGCTCCTCCCACGCGCTGGTCGACGATCTGTCGGACGTTGGAACCGACGCCACCAGCGCCGGAGACCTCTTCACCGCGCTGAAGGACGAGGACTGCATCGTGTTCGCGCACATCGGCGGGCGCTATGCCGACATCCGAGTGGCGCACGACGCGCGGCTCGAGCGGGCGGTCGAGGTCCATTCGGACTGGGGCACGTTCGAGTGGCTGGTCGAGGATGCCTTCGAGCAGGGTTACCGCGTCGGGATCGTCGCCAATTCAGACGGACACAAGGGGCGGCATGGCGCGAGTCACCCGGGCGCGTCCCTCTTCGGCGCGTACGGCGGACTTTCGTGCCTGCTCGCCACAGGATTGACGCGCGGAGAACTGTTCGACGCCCTGCGCAAGCGTCACCATTACGGGACGAC
>JBAVOG010000155.1:0-2194 GCA_049691875.1 Burkholderiales bacterium
CTGCTGCCGCGCGCGGCCGCCCAGGTGCAGGTGGCGGCAAACTACGTCCCGATCGGGGTGGCCGCCAGCGGCAGTTCCAGCACCGCATGGTTCTATCAGACGGATAGATCCTATGTAGGGCCGCGAAGGTTAGGCTCTGGCGGCTTTCTCAACCGTTAAGAGAAGGAGGCCAGAAGATGAACCCCGCGACCCATGGATCGGAAGGTAGCGGGAAGGGGCCCTGCCCTTCCCGGTGGAGCACGCAGCATGTAGCCGGCGAGCTTTTTTCTGCCTTCGCCCACACGCACTTGGTTGTGCGCGCTAAACCCGGCATGGCGCCAGAGAAGCATGCGCTCATGAAGTTCCTCCGCGATCGCGCCCTTCCGGAGTAGGGACTCCAGGGCCGCGGGAAGCGCCACGAACCTCCCCTGCGGCGTGAACGCCCCGTCGGCCGCAAGCACATACACGTGCGGGTTGAAGTTCGCCATGTCCCCGAAGGTCTCTGGCTGCACTCCTCGATGGCGGTGAGGTTTGCGGCCCAGGTCGGCGGATCGCCCGAAGTTGCGGTCGCCGGTGCTGCCGGGTCACGAAGGAACGCCAAGAAAGCGCCGAATCCCAGGAAACCCGCGGTCCGGACGACACGGGGTCGGCTCTTTTCCTCCGGTATGATCCGGGCCATGCCCTTGAGCTGGCCGGACATCCCCTACGAGCCGTGGCGGGAGACATGCACGGCGCTTCACCTGTACTCGCAGATCGTGGGCAAGTACCGGCTCGCGCGGACGCCTTGGGTCAATCATTCCTGGCACGCGACGCTGTACGTGAACGCGCGCGGGCTCACGAGCTCCCTGGTCGAGGACGGGCCCGGTGGCATCGAGGTCGTCCTCGACTTCATCGAGCACGCCGTCGTCGGCTACTCCAGCGACGGTCGGACCGCGCGCCTGCCTCTGGGCCCGATGTCCGTGGCGGACTTCCACGCCCGCTTCCTCGGCCTGGTTTGCGAGGTCGGCGGCACGCCCGAGCTGCACGGCCGGCCCAACGAGATTCCCAACGCCGTGCCATTCACACGAGACCGCGAGCCCAGGCCCTACGACGCCGACGCCGCGAGCCGCTTCTTCCAGGCCCTGGTGTCGATCGACCGGGTGCTGAACCGCTTCCGGACGTCGTTTCTCGGCAAAGTCAGCCCGGTGCATCTCTTCTGGGGCAGCTTCGACCTGGCGGTCACACGCTTCTCCGGGTGCGAGGCGCCGCCGCATCCCGGCGGCATCCCGGCCCTGCCGGACGAGGTCACCCGCGAAGCGTACAGCCACGAGGTCTCTTCCGCCGGCTTCTGGCCCGGGGGCGGGCTCACGGACTTTCCGGCCTTCTACTCCTATGCCTACCCGCAGCCGCGAAGCTTCGAAGGCATGAAGGTAGAACCCGAGGAAGCGTACTTCGACGCGAACCTCAGGGAATTCGTCCTCCCCTACGAAGCGGTGAGGCAAGCGGCGGATCCCGGGGGTGCGTTGACCGCATTCCTCGAGAGCACCTACCGCGCCGCCGCCGACCTCGGACACTGGGAACGGAGCACGCTCGAGTGCGCGCCCGGCGTGCCGCTGAGGCCGAGGCCGCTCGGCTAGGACGGGCTGGCGCTCCCTGGTCGCGCCGCGCCTGAGGCGTCAGGCCGGAAACGTTGCTCACCGCCTCCTGCAGCCGCGCGAGCATCGCCGCCGATTCCTTGGCATGCCGCTTCTGGAAATCCCGCAGCCGCCTCAACTGCGACTGCTTCTCCTCGTCCGACGAGCGGATGAGCGCGATCTCCTGCGCCACCGCCTCCCCGTGCGGGTTGCGGAAGGTGTTGACCCCGATGATGGGATAGGAGCCGTCGTGCTTCTGGTGCTCGTAGGTGAGCGACTCCTCCTGGATCTTGCCGCGCTGGTAGCCGGTCTCCATCGCCCCCAGCACCCCGCCGCGCTCGGCGATCGCCTCGAACTCGCGTAGCACCGCCTCCTCGACGAGCTCGGTGAGCTCGGTGAGCTCGGTGAGCTCCTCGATCACGAAGCTGCTGCCCGGGTTTGTCAAGGACGAGTTCGAAGCCTTTCTCGAATGCGGCGTTCTGGCACACGGGTTTCTGCGCGTGCGCTGTGCCGAGTGCGCGCACGAGAAGCTTGTCGCTTTCTCGTGCAAGCGGCGCGGGTTCTGCCCCTCGTGCGGCGCGCGGCGCATGGCCGAGAGCGCC
>JBAVOG010000156.1:0-11881 GCA_049691875.1 Burkholderiales bacterium
CACGTCGCCGTCCTGCACGATGCCGTTCTTCACGAGCGCCTCCTCGGCCTCCTCGAGCAGAAGGTCGCGGTCGTGACCCTGGTAGCCGACCGTCAGCGGGAAGACCCCGCGAAAGAGGCTCACCCGATAGCGCGTGGAGGCCTCCGAGGTGAGCGCATAGATCGGCACGCCGCAATCCAGCCGCGACATCCACAGCGCCGTCGAGCCGGACTGGGTGAGCGCCGCGATCGCCTTGACCTTGAGGTGATACGCGGTGAAAAGCGCCGCCATCGCGATGGACTGGTCGACGCGCGTGAAAATCCGGTCGAGGAAATGGTGGTCGAGCGATACCTGTGCAGACTTCTCCGCCTCCACGCAGACGCGGCTCATGGCCTCGACCGTGTGGACCGGATACCGGCCGGATGCGGTTTCTGCCGATAGCATGACGGCGTCGGTGCCATCGAGGACGGCATTGGCGACATCCGACACCTCGGCGCGCGTGGGGACGGGCGACGCCACCATCGACTCCATCATCTGCGTCGCGGTGATGACCAGCTTGCTGGCCTCGCGGGCGGCGCGGATCATGCGCTTCTGCAATGCCGGTACCGAGGCGTCGCCGACTTCCACGGCAAGGTCGCCGCGCGCCACCATGATGCCGTCGGTCGCCGCGAGGATGTCCTGGAATGCTTCCGCGACCACCGCCTCCACGCGCTCGATCTTCGCGATCAGCAGCGCGTGGCCCCCCGCCGCGCGCATCAGTTCGCGCGCGAGCTGCATGTCCTTGCCACTCTTGGGAAACGAGACCGCGAGGTAGTCGGCCATCATTCCGGCCGCAACGCGGATGTCGTCCATGTCCTTGCTGGTGAGTGCAGGAGCGGTGAGACCGCCGCCGAGGCGGTTGATGCCCTTGTTGTTCGAGAGCACGCCGCCATGGCGCACGACGCAGTGCACCGAATCGCCCATCACCTGCGCGACGTCGAAGATGATGCGGCCGTCGTCGAGCAGCAGCACGTCCCCCGCCTTCACGTCGCGCGGCAGTTCCTTGTAGTCGAGCCCGACGCGTTGCTGGTCGCCGAGCGGGCATGACGCGTCGAGCACGAACGAATCGCCGCTCTCCAGCGTGATGCGCCCGTCCTTGAACTTGCCGATCCGTATCTTCGGCCCCTGCAGGTCGGCCATGATGCCGACCGTGAGCCCGGCCGCGCGCGAAACCTCGCGGACGATCTCCACCCGGCGCAGGTGGTCATCGGCGGTGCCGTGCGAGAAATTCACGCGCACCACGTCCACGCCCGCGCGCAGCATGCTGTCGAGCGTGGCGCGGTCACTCGTGGCGGGTCCGAGCGTCGCGACGATCTTGGTCGCGCGTCGATGCACCTTGCGTTCTTGCTGGTGGGAAAGCATTGTGTTCCTGGCTGTTGCGTCGCGTTGTGATTTTTTGACGATCGTTGCGCATTTGCTCCGGACGACCGGACGAATGGGCAGACGGGCAAGCGCGACGCATACGCTACAGCATGCACCGACGCCGGTCTAGCGCGGCGCGGAACGGAAGCGAATCAGTGCGCGGCCCGGCGCTCGAGCATCTCGATCGCCGGAAGCTGCTTTCCTTCGAGGAACTCGAGAAACGCGCCGCCACCGGTGGAGATGTAACCGATGCGGTCGGTGATGCCGTACTTGGCGATGGCCGCGACCGTGTCGCCGCCGCCCGCCAGCGAGAAGGCTTTGGATGTGGCAATCGCCTCGGCGATCGTCCGTGTTCCGTGGCTGAACGGCTCGAACTCGAACACGCCGACCGGGCCGTTCCAGACGACGGTCCCTGCGCCCGCGAGCAGCCGCGCGAGCGCCTTTGCGCTTTCGGGTCCGATGTCGAGAATCATGTCGTCGTCGGTGACGTCTCGGACCAGCTTCGTCTCGGCCCTGGCCGTCGCCGAAAATTCCTTGGCGCACACGACGTCCACCGGAAGCGGAACGCCACCGCCTTTGGCTTGCAATGCCGCCATGATCTTGCGTGCCTCGTCGACGAGATCCGGCTCGGAGAGCGATTTTCCGATCCGCATCCCGGCGGCCAGCATGAAAGTGTTGGCGATGCCTCCGCCGACGATCAGCTGGTCCACCTTCTCGGCGAGCGCGGCAAGGATGGTGAGCTTGGTCGAGACCTTCGCACCGGCGACGATCGCGACCAGCGGCCGCGCGGGATTTCCGAGCGCGGCGGAGAGCGCGTCGATCTCGGCACCCATCAGCGGGCCGGCGCATGCTACCGGCGCGTGCTCCGCAATGCCGTAGGTCGTCGCCTCGGCGCGATGCGCGGTCCCGAACGCGTCGTTCACATACACGTCGCAGAGTTTCGCCATCTTTTTCGCGAGTACCGGGTCGTTCTTCTTCTCGCCCTTGTTCACCCGGCAGTTCTCGAGCAGCACGACTTCGCCCGGCGCGATCTCCACACCGTCCACCCAGTCCTGCGCGAGTCGAACGGGCCTGCGGAGCAACTCGGTGAGACGCTTGCCGACCGGCGCGAGCGAATCCTGTGGCCTGAGCTCGCCTTCTTTCGGTCGGCCCAGGTGCGAAGTCACCATTACCGCGGCGCCGCCCGCGAGCGCCTGTTCGATGGCGGGCGCGGACGCGCGGATGCGCGTGTCGTCGGTGATCCGGCCCTGCTCGTCGATCGGAACGTTCAGGTCGGCGCGAATGAAGACGCGCTTTCCGCGCAGGTCGAGGTCGGCCATCTTGAGAACGCGCATGGTATTTTGATGTAACCGCTGGGACGTCAAATGCTGAGATTTAGATTCTGGTACGTAAATGCCCGGACGCTACTTCAGGCTGGCCGCGATGGGCTCCGCCGAGAACAGCTGCTCGAGTATCCTGCGATACGCGGCGGGCACCGCCGTCCTGGCATGGCCTGCAGGGTCGGCAGCGTCGCCACCGAGGTCCTGGCGCCCCGTCAGTTGAGTCGCCCCGAGCACCTTCCCGGAGTCGTCGTACACCTGCAAGTCGAGGCCATAATCGAGCGTGGTGTTCACGAACGTATCGCTCCGCCATTCCTCGATCAACACGACCACGAGGCGCTCCGCACCCGCCTTCTTCAGCACGGATGCGATTTCCTCGGCGTTGCCTGGAACGGACCCTTCGAGCACCGTCGCCTTGAATCCCTTGGCCTTGAGCGCCGCGGCGATCGTGGTTCCGAAATCGACCGCAAGCGGGTTACCGCTTTCGGTCAATACGTCAACAGGATTGCCGAATCCGCCACGCGTCACGCCCGCGAACTCCGGCGCCCATCTGCCCGACATGACGTATGACCGCGCATCCCGGACCGCCACGACGGCAACCCGGGTGCCGGACACGGCGAAGTCGGGCGTCTGGCCACTATAGGCGTGCTTGTTGCCCGTCGGTTTGGTGCCCGTTGCACAGCCGCCGAGCGCGATTGCCGCCCCGAGCAGCATGGTTGTCGCGAGCTTCTTCAAGACGGAGTTCGCCTGCCTGTCACCCGGCAGCGGCGAGTCACTTTGCATTCATCAGTGCAACGGCGACGTCCAGCATTCGATTCGAAAAACCCCACTCGTTGTCATACCAGCTGCAGACCTTGACGAGCGTGCCGCCGGAGACCTTGGTAAGGGTCGAATCGAAGATCGAGGAGGCCGGATTGTGGTTGTAGTCGATCGAGACGAGCGGTTCCGTCGAGTACTCCAGGATCCCCTTGAGCTCGGAATCGGATGCTTCCTTGACGACCTTGTTGACCTCGTCGACGGTCGTCGCGCGCTTCGCCACGAACGAGAGGTCGACCAGCGAGACGTTGATCGTCGGGACGCGAATGGCGAACCCGTCGAGCTTGCCGTTCAGCTCCGGCAGCACGAGCCCGACTGCCGCCGCGGCGCCGGTCTTCGTCGGGATCATCGACATGGTCGCCGAGCGCGCCCGACGCAAATCGGTGTGATAGACGTCAGTGAGGACTTGATCGTTCGTGTAGGCGTGAATCGTGGTCATGAGCCCGCTCACGAGGCCGATGCGGTCGTGCAGGGCCTTGGCCATCGGCGCGAGGCAATTGGTGGTGCACGACGCGTTCGAGATCACCGTGTGCGACGCCTTGAGGATCTGATGGTTCACGCCGTAGACGACGGTCGCGTCGACATCCTTGTCTCCCGGTGCTGAGATGATCACCTTCTTCGCGCCGGCCTCGATGTGCCCGACGGTCTTGGCCTTGCTGTTGAAGAGCCCCGTGCACTCGAGCACCACATCGACCTTCAGGTCCTTCCATGGCAGCTCGGCCGGATTCCTCTGCGCGCAGACGCGGATCTTGTCGCCGTTCACCACCAGGTTCTCGCCCTCGACGGCGACCGTGCCCGGGAACTTGCCGTGGGCCGTGTCGTACTTGGTCAGGTGCGCGTTCGTCTTTGCGTCGCCCAGATCGTTCAGCGCGACGAACTGGAGGTCGTGCCGCTTGCCACCCTCGTAGTGGGCACGCAGGATGTTCCGCCCGATCCGTCCGTACCCGTTGATCGCGACTCGTATGGTCATTGCTGCATCCTCATTTTAGGCTCCCTCGAAATTGGTTGTGGTGCCGATGCGGGGTCGCGATCGCAAGTCAGGAACAGGGGGAAACCGGCTGGTTTCCCCTTCGGGAAAGACCAAAGGTAGCGAACAGGTGGAAACCGGCTGGTTTCCCCCCGTTACCCCCCTTCCCGCTGGGAGGCAACGCTCCGTTTACTCGGTCACGCATTCTCATCGGCGCCGGAATTTCTTGGCGAGCACGCGCTTCACGGCGGCGGCGACGTTGTCGGCCGTGAAGCCGAAATACTTGAAGAGCTCGCCGGCCGGCGCAGATTCGCCGTAGCGGTCGATGCCGACCACTTCGCCGTCGAGGCCCACATACTTCCGCCAGTAATCGGTGACGCCCGCCTCGACTGCGACGCGCAGCATCCGACGCGGCAGCACACTCTCGCGATAAGCCTCGTCCTGCTGGTCGAATGCCTCGGTGCACGGCATCGACACCACCCGCACCGGGATACCCTCTTCCATGAGCTTGGCCTGCGCTGCTATCGCGAGCTGCACTTCCGAGCCCGTTGCGATGATCGCCACCTTCGCGCGCGGGGCCTTGCCGAGCACGTAGCCGCCCTTCGCGATCGCGGCGATCGCTGCCGGCGTGCGTTTCTGGAACGGGAGGTTCTGGCGGGAGAGCACCAGCGAAGTGGGACCATTGCGCCGCTCGACCGCAGCGATCCAGGCGACCGCAGTCTCCACCGTGTCACAAGGCCGCCACACGGACATGTTCGGCATGAGACGGAGCGTCGCGACATGCTCGACAGGCTGATGCGTGGGCCCGTCCTCGCCGAGGCCGATCGAGTCGTGCGTCAGCACGAAGATGTCGCGCGCGCCCATGAGCGACGCAATGCGCAGCGCGTTACGGGCATAGTCCGTGAACACCAGAAACGTTCCGCCGTACGGCAGGATGCCGCCGTGCAGCGCCATGCCGTTCATGATCGCCGCCATGCCGAACTCGCGGACGCCATACGACAGGTAGTTTCCGCCGCCCGCGGCCCCGGTGACCCGCTTCGACCCCGACCAGTTGGTGAGATTCGAGCCGGTCAGATCCGCCGAACCGCCGAAGAATTCCGGCAATACCGGTCCGAGCGCTTCGATCGCGTTCTGCGATGCCTTTCGGGTGGCGATTGTCTCGCCCTTGGAATTGATCTTTCGCAGTATCGATGCACGCTGCTTCGGCCAATCGGCCGGCAGTTCGCCCACCATCCGCCGCCTGAACTCCGCCGCGAGCTTGGGGTGCTGCTTTTCGTACCCGGAGAAAGTCTCATCCCAGGATTTCTCGAGCGCTGCTCCGCGCGCACGAGCGTCCCAGGCCTCGTACACATGCGCGGGAACCTCGAAAGGCGGATAGCTCCAGCCGATCGCCTTACGGGTCGCTTCGACTTCGTCCTTGCCGAGCGGCGCGCCGTGCGCTTCGTGCGTATCGGCCTTGTGCGGCGAACCCATTGCAATGATGGTCTTGCAGCAGATGAGGCTCGGCCGATCCGTGACCGACTTGGCCGCCGCGATGGCCTGGTCGACCGCGTCGACGTCGTGACCGTTCACGTGCGGCACGACGTGCCAGCCGTAGGCCTCGAATCGCTTCGGCGTGTCGTCGGTGAACCATGCCTTCACGTGTCCGTCGATCGATATGCCGTTGTCGTCGTAGAGCACGATGAGCTTGCCGAGGCCGAGCGTGCCCGCGAGCGAGCACGCCTCGTGCGAGATGCCCTCCATCAGGCAACCGTCGCCGCAAAACGCGTAGGTGTGGTGGTCGACGATGTCGTAGCCGGGTCGATTGAACGTGGCGGCGAGGACTCGCTCCGCGAGCGCCATGCCGACCGCATTCGCGAGGCCCTGGCCGAGCGGCCCGGTCGTCGTCTCGACGCCCGGGGCACAGCCGTATTCGGGATGCCCGGGAGTCTTCGAATGCAGCTGGCGAAAGCGCCGCAGCTCGTCCATCGGCAGGTCGTAGCCGGTGAGATGCAGCAGCGAATACAGCAGCATGGAGCCATGGCCGTTCGAGAGCACGAAGCGGTCGCGGTTCGGCCATTTCGGATCGACCGGGTTGTGGCGCAGATGGCGGTTCCAGAGTGCCAGCGCGATCTCGGCCATGCCCATGGGCATGCCAGGATGCCCGGAGTTCGCCTGCTGCACGGCATCCATGGCAAGCGCGCGCAATACGTTGGCGAGATCGTTGCGAACCGGAGCGTCCATCGCGGAGAGACCCTGAGGAAAACTGTGAAAAGCGGATGCGTCTGACTCTGACGTCCGGAAATTATACGCGAGGCGCTCCGCTCCAGCGCGCCCGTGATACAGAATCAGACGCGCGTCGGACGGAACACGCCGATCGCGTGCTCGACCGGCCCGAGGCGAGCGCCCATCCGCTTGCGATCCTCCATCAGCCGCCAGATCATCGGCGTGATGATGAGCTGCATCGCCAGCTCGAGCTTGCCGCCCGGCACCACGATATTGTTCGGCCGCGACATGAACGAGTTGTTGATCATCGTCAAAAGATAGGGGAAATCGACACCGATCGGATTGCGGAAGCGGATCACCACCATCGACTCGTCCGCGCTCGGGATGTCCTTGGCGATGAACGGGTTGGAGGTGTCCACCATCGGAATGCGCTGGAAGTTGATGTGCGTTTCGGTGAACTGCGGGCAGATGAAGTGCACGTAGTCGTGCATACGGCGCAGGATCGTGTCGGTCACCGCCTCGCGCGAATAACCCCGCATGTTGGTATCGCGATCGATCTTCTGGATCCACTCCAGGTTGATGGCCGGCACCACGCCGATGAGAAGATCGACATGCTGCGGAATGTCGATATTGCCGCTCTTGACCCCTCCGTGCAGGCCTTCGTAGAGCAGGACATCGGAATTTTCCGGAATGGCGGTCCAGGCCGTGAACGTGCCGGGCTCCTGGCCAAACGGCGCCGCCTCTTCTTCGTTGTGCAAGTACCTGCGGATCTTGCCCGTGCCCCCCTCGCCGTACTCCTTGAAGAGCGCCTCGAGTTCCTCGAAGAGGTTCGCCTCGGGTCCAAAGTGGCTGAAATTGCGGCCTTCGCGAACGGCTTCCGCCATGCGCTGCTTCATTTCATTCCTGTCGTAGCGGTGAAATGCGTCGCCTTCGACGTGAACGGCAGTGATGTTCTCGCGACGGAAAATCTTGTCGAATGCCTTCTGCACCGTGCTGGTGCCGGCCCCGGACGACCCGGTAGCCGCGACGATCGGATGCTGGACCGACATGATCCCTCCTCAGGCGCTGGGCGCCATCGTCAGGCGGCGGCCGCACGCCCGTGCAACGCCGCGATCTGCGCGAGCCCCAGACTCTGCGCCCCGATTCGCGCCGCCGCTCCCGGATCGAGCGGCTGTTCGGGGTCCCCCAGACTGTAGAGCACCAGATCCGCTTCGCTCAAGTCCTGCGTCTGCGTCCAGATCGTCGGGATGGCAATCGTGAAGAGCCCCGCCGCCTTGGCCGCGCGGACGCCATTTCCCGAGTCCTCCAGCGCCACGCACTCCGAAGCCCGCAGACCGAGCGTCGAAAGCACGACGTTGTAGACATCCGGCGCCGGCTTCTTGTTCGGCACCTCGTCCGCGCAGGCAATGGCGTTGAACCAGTGGTAACCCTCCTCGCCCAGCCCCGCCGAGATCAGCGCCTCGACGTTCGCGGGCGAGGTGGTCGAGGCCAGGCCGAGTTTGACGCCCGCCTCGCGCGCCTCGCGGATCAGGCGCGCCACCCCCGGCCGCAACGGCGAGCGGCCGTCGCGGATCAACTCCGCGAATATGCGCGTCTTGGTGCGGTGAATCGCAGCGACACTCCCTTGCAAGCGCTGCTTCTCCTCGGCCGGCAACGTGAGCGATACGATGTACTGCGCGATGCGTTCCTTGCCGCCCGAGATGTTGAGCAGGTCCAGGTACTGGTGGCTGCTCCAGTTCCAGTTCAGGTCGTGCTCGAGAAACGCGGCGTTGAACGCCTGGCGATGCGTCTCCTCGGTGTCGGCCAGCGTGCCGTCGACATCGAAAATCAATGCCTCGATGCTCATCCTATCTCCCTTGTCGCCCGCGGCGCGGGTCCGGCGTGGCCTGTGTACCACGGGTCGGCTCGCATCCGCCAGACCGCCCGTCAGGCGCTCGTCATGGCTGAGACGCCATCATGCTACGCGGCCCGTCCCCGGTACACGACCATCGCCGTCCCCTGCGTCTGCCGCAGGTTGTCGTATCCGATCAGGCGAACGTAATCGTCGGGATTCGCATTGTGGCAGGCCTCGGCCTCGGCAAGGATCGCATCCACATCGCGCTCGCCGAACATCGGCAGCTTCCACATGTACCAGTAGGCGCCGGCCGCGTGCTGGGCTTCGGTGTGCTCGACCGCGGGGTTCCAGCCGCACGCGACGATGTATTCGACCTGCTTGCGGATCTCCCCCTTCGAGAGCGGGGGCAGGTACGAGAAGGTCTCGAACTTCCGGCTCTTGGGGTCGGAGAGCCGCGACTTGTACTCCAGGATTTCGCTCATGCGCCGCTCCTCGCTGGCTGATTGTCGTACATGCTCAGGCGGCGGCCTTGGCGGCGTCGAGCTTGTCGACCACGTCGAACTCGAATTTCACTTCCTTCCAGGTTTCCATCGCTATCTTCAGTTCGGGGCTCGCCTTGGCGGCCTGCGAGAGAATGTCCTTGCCTTCCTTCTCGACTTCCCGGCCCTCGTTGCGCGCCCGCACGCAGGCTTCGAGCGCGACGCGATTGGCCGAGGCTCCGGCCGCATTGCCCCACGGGTGTCCGAGGGTTCCGCCGCCGAACTGGAAGACCGCATCGTCGCCGAAGATCGCGAGGAGCGCCGGCATGTGCCACACGTGGATGCCGCCCGATGCGACTGCCAGCGCGCCGGGCATGGACCCCCAGTCCTGGTCGAAGAAGATTCCGCGCGACCGGTCTTCGGGGACGGAGCGCGCGCGCAGGAGATCGATCCACCCGAGCGTGGCCTGGCGATCGCCCTCGAGCTTGCCCACTACCGTTCCGGTATGCAAGTGGTCGCCGCCCGAGAGCCGCAGCGCCTTGAGCAGCACGCGGAAGTGGATGCCGTGATACGGGTTGCGGTCGATGACCGCGTGCATGGCGCGGTGGATGTGCAGCAGCATCACATTCTCGCGACACCAGTTCGCGAGTCCCGTGTTCGCGCAGAATCCTCCGGTCAGGAAGTCGTGCATGATGATCGGCGCGTCCAGCGATTTCGCGAACGCAGCGCGCTTGTACATCTCTTCCGGAGTCGGCGCAGTCACGTTCAGGTAGTGGCCCTTGCGCTCGCCGGTTTCGGCCTCGGCTTTCTTGACCGCCTCCATGACGTAGCCGAACCGGTCCCGCCAGCGCATGAACGGCTGCGAGTTGACGTTCTCGTCGTCCTTGGTGAAATCGAGTCCGCCGCGCAGGCATTCGTAGACCGCGCGACCGTAGTTCTTCGCCGAAAGCCCGAGCTTGGGCTTGATCGTGCAGCCGAGCATCGGGCGGCCGTACTTGTTCATCCTGTCGCGCTCGACCTGAATTCCGTTCGGCGGGCCGCCGCAGGTCATCACGTAGGCGATCGGGAACCGCACGTCTTCCAGGCGCAGCGCGCGAATCGCCTTGAAGCCGAAGACGTTTCCGACCAGGGAGGTGAACACGTTCACCACCGATCCTTCCTCGAAAAGATCGATCGGATACGCGACGAATGCATAGAAGCAGGACTCGTCGCCGGGTACATCTTCGATCCGGTAGGCACGGCCCTTGTAGTGCTCGAGGTCCGTGAGCAGGTCGGTCCAGACCGTCGTCCACGTTCCGGTCGAAGACTCCGCTGCGACCGCTGCAGCCGCCTCCTCGCGCGGCACGCCCGACTGGGGCGTGATCTTGAAGCAGGCGAGGAGATCGGTGTCCTTCACCTGGTAGTCGGGCTCCCAGTACGACTGGCGATACTCCTTCACGCCAGCGCTGTAGGTTTTCCCCTTGTCGGTCGCCATCTGGCTCCTCCTCCGGATGCAACATGCGCATCGAACCTCTCACTCTAGGCCGGGCACATCATAAGCAACAGTCATTAATTCTTATAATGTATATAAGCTAGCACTGATACAATTCAACCGAGCACGCCATGTCGATCCGTCACGCCACGTTGCGCCAGCTCAAGGTCTTCGAGGCCGTGGCCCGCCTTCTCTCCTTCTCGCGGGCTGCCGAGGAGCTGCACCTGACGCAACCGGCGGTGTCGATGCAGGTCAAGGCGCTCGAGGCGCAGGCCGGATTGCCGCTGTTCGAGCAGATCGGCAAGCGCATCCACCTGACCGAAGCGGGCGAGGCGCTCCAACGGCACGGTCGGACGATCGGCGACGAGCTTCGCGCGGCGGAGGAAGTGCTCGACGGACTGCGGGGCCTGAAGCATGGACGCCTCGCAATTTCCGTCGTCTCCACTGCGACGTATGTCGCGCCGCCCCTCCTCGCGCGATTCATCGGTGCGCACCCGGGTGTCGCGCTGCGACTTGCGGTCGACAACCGCGCGGAGGTGCTGCGCCAGCTCGCGGACAACGAGGTCGACCTCGCCATCATCGGGCGTCCACCCGAGGACCTGGAGATCACCGCGGAAGCGTTTGCGCAGCATCCCCACGTCGTCATTGCCCCGCCGCAGCACCCGCTCGCGGGGCGCCGGCGCGTTCGCCTGGAGCGGCTCGCGACCGAGACCTTCATCGTGCGCGAGCCGGGATCGGGCACGCGCGGCTTGCTGGAGCGATTGTTCGCAAGCCATGGGTTGCCACTGAACGTGAGCATGGAGATGGCTTCCAACGAGTCGATCAAGCAGGCGGTGCTCGCAGGAATGGGCGTATCGCTGCTGTCGTTGCACACGGTCGGACTCGAGCTGGAAACCGGACGCCTCGTCATGCTGGACGTCGTGGGGCTCCCCGTCGTGCGACAGTGGCACATCGCGCACCTGGCGCGAAAACGTCTCTCGCCCGTCGCGCTCGCCTGCAAGCGCTACCTGCTGCAGGAGGCCGCGGCGTTCCTCGCGGATCGGCAATCGCAGTCGCGCAAGACGCGGCGCAGGGCGCGCACCCTATAATTCGTCCGACCGGTTCGGCGCGCTGCGCGGACCACCCGGCGCGCGCGGCGGAGTCCTGCATTTCGCAGAGAGCATTCCAGGGAGACGGCACATGGCGAACGTGGCATTCATCGGACTCGGCGTGATGGGTTTTCCCATGGCGGGGCATCTCGCGGCCAAGGGTCACGCGGTGACCGTCTACAACCGCACCCGCGCGAAAGCGGAGAGCTGGGTGGCCAAGCACGGCGGCAAGCTCGCCGACACGCCGGCCAGGGCGGCGGAAGGCGCCGAGTTCGTGTTTTCCTGCGTCGGCGACGATCCGGACCTGCGATCGGTGACCCTC
>JBAVOG010000157.1:0-6321 GCA_049691875.1 Burkholderiales bacterium
GCCCGCAGCGCCTCGAGCGCGCGCGCGCGGCGCAGCGTCTCGAGCGTCTGGTCGATCGTACCGGCGTCGACCGGAATCATGAGCGCCACGGGACGCCCGTTGGCAGTGAGGACCGCTTCGCCCTCGCGCTTGAGCGCCTCGCGAACTTCCTTGGGCCGGGTGCGGAAGTCCCGGATCGTGACGGTTTTCATGCCTGCGAGTGTACCGTTTGGGGTGACTATTGTCACCCAGACCGAGTGGCCGATCTCCATTGGACGGAGCGCCGATTGGCGCCCCTGGCGCGAATCCTCACATCGGTGCGACGGCACGACTGGCTGGGCCCATCGGGGAAGTCTTTGATATAAGGTTCATATTCAATCTGTTAGGTGGACTCGCCGGCCACTCGTTGCGTGAGTCGGTATTTTGTCACTTGACTAAGACAGTGTACATGTCTTAATTTGCCAGCATGTCCGACGCCGATCAGTTCTCGCTCGAAGAGCTCTGCGTGCTCTCGGGCCTCCCCAAGAGGACGGTGCGCTATTACATCCAGCAGGGTCTCGTCTCGCGTCCGGTCGGTGAGACCCGGGCGGCGCGGTATGGGCGGGACCAGCTTGCGCAGTTGCTCGAGATCCAGAAGTGGCAGCGCGCGGGGCTCTCGCTCGAGCGCATCGCGGAGCTCCTCCAGGGCGAGGCGGAGGGCGAGGTTCCCCCGCCGCGGCCGCGGGGTGCGGGGACGGTCGAGGTCTGGAGTCACCTGGTGCTGGGGGATGGGGTTGAGCTGCACGTCGAGCCCGGCCGCGCGCGGTTGAGCCCCGAACAGGTCCGCGAGCTCATGGGGCGCGTGCGCGACGCCCTCGACTCCATCCGAAAGGAATCCGAATGAACGCACCCATGATGAAGTCCAGCACGGGGACTGCCGTCCCGCTCGAGGGCGTGGCGGTCCGCGCCGAGCTCACCGATCTCCTCGAGGAGGTGACGCTCGCGCAGACCTACCGCAACCGCGAGGCGGTGAACATCGAGGCGGTCTACACCTTTCCCCTGCCCCGCGAGGCGGTGCTCCTCGCGCTGGATGTCACCCTCGGCGAAAAAACGCTCACCGGCGTGGTCGTCGGGCGCACCCAGGCCGAGCACGACTACGAGGAGGCCATCACCGACGGCAACAACGCCGTCATGCTGGAGCAGGTCGAGCCGGGACTCTATTCGCTCAGCGTGGGGAACCTGCTCGCGAGCGAAGTCGCCACGGTCAAGGTCCGCTACGCGAAGCTTCATGGCTGGAACGGGGAGCAGCTCCGTTTGTTGCTCCCGACCGTGGTCGCGGCGCGTTGCAGGTGGCCGAGCTCGACTCGCCCACGCACAGCGTCTCGGTCGCGCGGCACGAAGATTCGACCAAGATCACGCTTGCCAAGGGCAGCGCATGGCTCGATCGTGACTTCGTGCTCACCCTCAAGACACCCCAGGCTTTCCGCACCTTCGCAGCGGTGGATCGCGATGCCGGCCGTTTCGTCGCGGCACGAAGGCCATACAGCGCAATTGATTCGCGCAACTAAAATCGCGCACGCGACGATCGCCGCCGTAGCGCTCGACGATGCGTCGAAACGTCTGCCACGGCAAATGCTCCATCAGCTGCGCGAACACCAACTCGCCTGCGTACATGAACGGCACTCCGGCTGCAAAAAACGGCAGCTTCGCCCAGTGCGGCGTTCAAGTCGGCGACACAGAAAAAATGGAACATTGCTCAATCAGATCAAGTGCCTGCGCTTCGGCGAGAAGCGCTTAATCGGACACTACTGATCTGGCGCCTCAATCACCTGAGACACGTGGTGCGGGTTCTCCCTTGAGCCCTGACTCAACGAGGCGGGCGAGAAGGTCAGCGAAGGGCGCGATGTTCTGACCCACGCTCGCTTCTTCGAGCCCTGCCATATAGACGTTCCGCGCCTCGACCGGGATCACCGTCCATGGATAGCCGCCGGATGCGAGCATTAGATTCATCAAGAACCTCCCCATGCGCCCGTTGCCATCCATGTACGGATGGATGTAGACGAACACGAAATGACCGAGCACGACGCGCACGGCAGGCTCTGCTTCTTCGCGCAGCAGTTCGAATAAGGCGGGCATGAGGTCCCGCACCGCTTCCCGGTTGGGCGGGACATGCATCGAGCGCCGGATGTAGACCTGGTCGTTACGATATCCGGCGAGGTCAGCGGGCCGTAGCAAGCCCGCGGTTACGCTCGGACCGAACAGCTCCCGGTACCAGATGCGATGCGCGTCCTCGGCGACCGCTCCCGCGTTTCCGCCAGCCAGCACTTTTTGCACACTTTCCCGCACAGCCTGGAAGGCCTGCCAGTATCCGCGCGCGGCCAAGGCATTGCGCTGGTTTCTATCGTCCTCATCAACGTCTGGATCCCAGTTGCCAGCGCGGACCCTCTCGATCAGTTCGCGGTTTACGCGGTAGCCTTCGATTGAGAGCGAGTGATAGGCGTCGTTGACGTAGACATCCTCGACGCGCTTCAAATACGGTTGTATATCGTGCGGTAAGCCTGGTGCTTTAGGAAAACGCGCGATCACCGGCTCCCGCATCGCCTGCCACGTCAGCCGGATGCGGTTGACGTAGGGCGAAGTCTCTCGTGCGCCAAGTAGCACCGGCGCCGGTGCCTCGAACGGATCGTTCTCGCGCACGTCGTAACCGGCGGCGCGCATGGTTGCAACAGTTTCGTCCGCTATGCCCGCGCGACCAATGTTACGGAAAGCCCCGGCGAGGCGACCGGCTATCGTGCTGTGACCGCCCTCCAGCAGGCGAGGGAGTATGTCGGAAGCATCACGCATCATCCCCAGCGCCGCGCGCGCATCGGTCGGGTTCTGAGCGTAGAAGCGAGCCGAACAGGCGACGAGTGCTGCCGGGAGGGTGAAGAGGCGCAAGCCCTCTACTACCGCCACATCCGTTTCTTCGGGAACGGAGGCCTGAACATCAAGCAACGATGTGCCGTGCGGCAGGTTCGTTACATTGTTGCGCGCGTTTTTTTCCACGCGTACAAGAAGCTGGCGCGGCACTGTCCAGTTACCGGCATGCAATAGGAGCGACTGCTCTGGTGCCAGGGACCAACCCTCGCCGAATCGCTCTTTCAGATAGGCGGCACAAAATGCCCAATACGAGGCGTACCAAGCCGTGCTTTCGCCAGCGATCTCGTCCGGACGTGAGGGGATGTACCAGCCCCTCATCACTTCCTGGAGGAAGCCCCCTTTGAGGAGCCTTTCCCGATGAGTGCGGGTAAGGTCGGCCGAGCGGATGGCAACAATGCTGCGATCCTTTAGGGCATGGAGCGCTTCCAGCGATTGCGCTCGTTTTTCGGACGGCGTAGCCAAGGGTGCTCGGGATTCCTATCGCTTCTTGTGTTGTGTTTATACTCGCTTTTAGTGTTGTACGGTAGATCGCTTTTCCTGCTTAGTCAAGTCTCGCTTATTGTGTTGCGCGAACGCTCGCTCATCGTGCTAGCTATAGATATTTCTGTTTACAACACAATGGGTTAGATTCCATCGCCAGTCTGTCAATCCGCATCCAAAGCTGACCCCTTTTCCGGCTCCCAATTCTGACCCCGGGTAGTTGAGCCGGGAGCAGTTATCCACGGGGCGTGTGGCGCACGCCACGCACACGCGCCCGGTGGGTAACTGCGGCTTCTCAGTCACGGTGCTGGAAGCGCCAGGATTCGTGGCCGGTCTCGACGATATCGCAGTGGTGGCTAATGCGATCCAGAAGCGCGGTGGTCAGCTTCGGGTCGTGGAAGACCTGCGGCCACTCGGCGAAGGAGAGATTGGTGGTGATGATCACCGAGACCTTCGTAAGCGTCCGCCGAAGGCCGACTTGACGAGCGCCACTATAGTCGCGCGCGACGAAGGGCGCGGTTCACCGCGTTGAGGTCGAATCCCTCGGGGTCGAAGACCCCGCCTACCCAGAGCAGAGACTCGCCGTACTGCTCGTGCTTGGGGTCGCCGATGGACTGGAGGAACTCCGCGTAGCCGTGGACGCCGCCTACGTCCTCTGGTGGACAGGCGCGTTCGCCCGCCGTGCACAGCGGATAGACCATGAACTCGTTGGGAGGCTCGGTCTGCTCGAGGATGATGCGATGCTCCCAGCCGTCGCCGAAGTCGTACTCGTAGCCGATCTCGCGTTGCGCCGCGCCGATCAGATCGCAGAGCCGGATTCGGCGCTCGTCGAGCATCCCGAGCTCGGGCCACGCCGGATCAGGAACCCCGTAGACGCTCTCGCCGAGCTTGAACTGGTGCAGGTGGGAGTTGGTCCAGCCCATGGCGAGCTGCAAACACCGATGGAGCTTCGGCAGCTTGATGTCAGCCGGCACCAACAGGCGCCGCCAGATGAGCGGCTCGATGTCGAGCAATTCCACGCGCAGCCGATAGACGAGCATCGGGGCGCGCGGCGTTGCCAGCATCGGTGACTAGGCCGCAAGCCGCGCATCGGCCAGCGCAGCGCGCTCGCCCAGACGCCACGGCAGCAGCTCCTCGATCCGGTTGATCGGGTGCTGGGCAATTCGTTCGAACACCTCGCGCAGATAAGCCTCCGGATCCAGGCCGTTTAACTTCGCCGTGCCGATCAGGCTGTAGTTCGCCGCGGCGCGCTCGCCTCCGGTGTCCGAGCCGGCGAAGAGATAGTTCATGCGTCCCAGGGGGACCGCACGCAGCGCGCGCTCGGCGGCATTGTTGTCGATCTCGATGCGGCCGTCCTCACAGTAGCCGACCAGTGCCGTCCAGCGCGTGAGCGCGTAGCGGACCGCGCTCGCCAGCGCCGACTTCGCCGACACCTGCGCCAGGGTTGCTTGGAGCCAAACCTTGAGCGCTGCCAGTGCCGGTCCCGTCCGGGCGGACCCTTACTTGGGTCATCAGCGTCTCGTCCGCGTTGCGGTCTTCGCACATAGCCTACCTCGGGGATTGTCTCGGCTTCGGATCCGGATCTTACCGCCGGCGTCGACGGGCTTGAAACCTGCGCGCACCGGAATATATATTTCTTCACTGCTGTCCGGACGTTGAACCGCAGCAACGCAGTAAGAGCTTGATCTGAAATAGACAACTCATGGATTGTCTTGGTCTCGATTTGAAGTTCGCCACCTCGATTTGCGATCCTGCGAGGGACTCACTCGCAGGGGGCATCGATGAACTCGGGCAAGCTGGTGTTCGCACAGATCACGCAGCATCTGCCGCTGACAACGTTTCGGCGTTGCGTGGCGCGCTACGATGGAGAGCACAAGGTCAAGACCTTCTCCTGTCTCGACCAGTATCTGTGCATGGCCTTCGCTCAGTTGACCTATCGGGAGAGCCTGCGCGATATCGAGGCATGTCTGCGCGCGCAGGCGGACAAGCTCTACCATATGGGCATCAGGAGCCGGGTCTCGCGCAGCACCCTGGCCGATGCCAACGAAGTACGCGACTGGCGCATCTACGCCGAGTTTGCCCACTCGCTTATTGGAATTGCCCGGCGTCTGTATGCGCAGGAGTCCTTCGGGGTCGAGTTGAAGGAAACGGTCTACGCGTTGGACGCGAGCACGATCGACTTGTGCCTGTCGGTGTTCCCGTGGGCCCCGTTTCGCTCCACCAAGGCGGCCATCAAGCTGCACACCCTGCTGGATCTGCGCGGCAACATCCCCACGTTCCTGCATATCAGCGATGGCAAGTTGCACGACGTCAATGTCCTGGACCTGTTGCTGCCCGAGCCCGGTTCCTTCTACATCATGGACCGCGGCTACATCGACTTCGAGCGGCTCTATCGCCTGCACGCAGCCGAGAGCTTCTTTGTCACGCGTGCAAAGTCCAATCTCAAAGCTCATCGTCGCTATTCGCATCCGGTCGATCGAAGCACGGGGTTAATTTGCGATCAAACGGTCGTGCTCAGCGGGTTCTACTCCCGCCAGGACTTCGACACGCCACTGCGACGCATCAAGTTCAAGGACCCCGAAACCGGCAAGCGCCTGGTGTTTCTGACCAACAACTTCGCACTGCCAGCCATCACCATCACCGAGCTCTATCGATGCCGCTGGCAGGTCGAGTTGTTCTTCAAATGGATCAAACAGCATCTTCGGATCAAGGTCTTCTTCGGTACCAGCGAGAACGCAGTCAAGTCGCAGATCTGGATTGCCGTTTCGGTCTACGCCCTCGTGGCCATCGTAAAGAAGCGACTCAACCTCTCGGCAAGCCTCTATGAAATGCTACAGATCCTGAGCCTCACCATGTTCGAGCGAATCCCCTTGGATCAGCTACTTGCCGACATCATCACCGACGACATCCAGACCATTCCCGTTAATCAACTGAAACTGTTCGACTAACGTCCGGACACTACTG
>JBAVOG010000158.1:0-1657 GCA_049691875.1 Burkholderiales bacterium
AAGCACAAACGACGTCTCGCTGTAGTTGAATTCGCGCGCGATCGACTGCATCGTTTTGTCGTCGAGCCCGCGCGCGTCGAGCACGACCGCGAGCGGGTTGCCGCCGAAACGGCGATCCGTGAATACATCCAGCGTGCAGTATTCGAGATTCATTCTTGCGCCCTCCGTTTCGATGTCGGTCTTCCGGCCGCAACCCGAGCGGCAAGAATCGCGACGTGCATCCAGGTGGCCCGGTGCCGTGTTACGGATAGAGTAGAGCGAGGACGATACTGAAGGCGTGCGGCAGGTCGGGCGCCCTTGAAATCCGGGCGCTCCGCCCCCATGGTCACCAGAATTGTCGAACGACGGCGCCAGCACGGACGCCGGTAAACGGGAAAGCAGATGGAGGAGGAAAGGATGGGCGCTGGCGATGCAGCCATGAAGGAGACCCTGGGTTTCCAGGCGGAGGTCAAGCAGCTGTTGCAGCTGATGATCCATTCGCTCTACAGCAACAAGGAAATCTTCCTGCGCGAGCTGATCAGCAATGCGTCGGACGCGCTCGACAAACTGCGCTTCGAGTCGATTGCCAAACCTTCGCTGATGGAGGGGCACAGTGAACTCGCGATCAGCGTCCGCGTTGACAGGACCGCGCGCACGATCACGGTGTCGGACAACGGAGTCGGAATGAGCCGTTCCGAGGCAATCGAACACCTCGGCACGATCGCCAAGTCGGGTACTCGCGAGTTCTTCGCGCAATTGACGGGTGACCAGCAGAGGGATGCGCAGCTGATCGGACAATTCGGCGTCGGGTTCTATTCCAGTTTCATCGTCGCCGATCGTGTCACCGTCGTCACACGTCGCGCCGGGGAGGCAACTACGGTCGCAGTGCGCTGGGAGAGCGATGGCGGTGGCGAGTTCTCGGTCGAGCCCGCCGAACGCGGCGAAAGCGGCACCGACGTCACCCTGCACCTGCGCGAAGGCGAGGACGAATTGCTCGATGGTTTCCGGCTGAAGTCCATTGTCTCCAAATACTCCGACCACATCTCGGCGCCGATCCGCATGTCCAAGGAGACGTGGGACAAGGAAAAAGCCGAGATGGTCGCGAGCGACGAACTGGAGACCGTAAACCAGGCCAGCGCGCTGTGGACCCGTGCCAAGGGCGACATCACCGACGAGCAGTACCAGGAGTTCTACCGGCACGTTTCGCACGATTTCGGCGAGCCGCTGGCCTGGACCCATAGCCGCGTCGAGGGTCGCACGGAGTACACGCAACTGTTGTACCTCCCGGCGCGAGCCCCGTTCGACCTCTGGGACCGAAATCAGCGCCACGGCATCAGGCTTTACGTAAAACGTGTCTTCATCATGGACGACGCCGAGCAGCTGATGCCCCCCTATCTGCGCTTTGTGCGCGGCGTCATCGACAGCAGCGACCTGCCGCTGAACGTATCGCGCGAGATCCTGCAGGAGAGCCGCGATGTCAAGGCCATACGCGAGGGCTCGACCCGGCGCGTGTTGTCGCTGCTCGAGGAGCTTGCGGAAAACCAGAAGGACAAGTACGCCACGTTCTACAAGGAGTTCGGTCAGGTCCTGAAGGAAGGGGTTGGGGAAGACCCGGCCAACCGCGAACGCATCGCTGCGTTGTTGCGCTTTTCCTCGACCGCACCCGGCAGTGAAGAGC
>JBAVOG010000159.1:0-4352 GCA_049691875.1 Burkholderiales bacterium
TGGCACAGCTGAGCTACGAGCAGGCGCCTCCCTTGACGGTGCCGTTCCGGTTCTTTCTCACCGCGCCGGTGTTCGGTTTGCTTTGCGCTGCTCTGCTGGTCTGGCGAGGACCGGAAGTCTTCGATTCGCGTTGGATGCCCGCGGCGCTTGGGGCAACGCATCTGCTCACGCTCGGATTTCTCGCCAGCGTGATGACGGGTGCGATGATGCAGATTCTTCCCGTCCTCGTCGGCGCACCGATCCCGGCGCCGCTGGCGGTCGCGCGGCTTACGCATCTCGGACTCATCGCCGGCACGCTCGCATTGGCCGGCGGGTTCGTGCTGCTCGAGCCGACGCTGCTCAGAACCGCGGTCGTGTTCCTAAGCGCAGGTTTCGCGATATTCGTCGCGGCGGTCGTGGTTAGTCTCGCGCGAGCGCGCGCCTGGAACACGACCGTTGGAGTGATGTGGCTCGTGGCGATTGCGCTTTCCGCAACCGTGGCATTCGGGGCGCTTCTCGCGGCAAGCCTCGGTTTCGGCCTCGCGCTTCCGACCGGGGCACTGCACGATCTTCACCCCGGGTGGGGGTTGCTGGGATGGGTGGGCATGCTGGTGATCGGCGTCGCCTACCAGGTCGTGCCGATGTTCCAGATGACGCCGGGCTACTCGGACAAGCTCACGAGCTGGCTCACGTGGGCGATCTTCGCGGCGCTGGTGCTGTGGTCCATCGTGCAGGCCACGCTGGGCGACGTAGGAGCGGCGCTCGCTCATGGCCTGGCCCTCGCGCTCGCCGCGGGATACACGACCTTCGCGCTGATCACGCTCGATCTACAGCGTCAGCGGCGTCGCCGCCTGGCGGATGTGACGCTCGATTTCTGGCGTGTCGGGATGGTGTGCCTGATCGTGGCGGCGGGTTGCTGGGCCGCGCGGCTGGTCGAGAGCGAGGCGCTGCCGCAAGCGTTCGATGTGTTTCTCGGTGTCCTGGCGATCGTCGGCGTCGCGGTCTCCGTGGTGAACGGCATGCTCTACAAGATCGCCCCTTTTCTGGCGTGGTTTCACCTTCAGACGCAGAGCGCCGGGCGCGGAACGGTGCCGCACATGAAGAAGATCCTCGGCGACGCTGCCCAGCGCGGCCAGTTCCGGGTACAGATCGTTGCCCTTGGGCTGCTGCTCGCCGCGCCGTGGTGGCGGCCGCTCGCCTACCCGGCAGGCGTCGTGCTCGCCGTGTCGATGGCCATGTTGCTGCGGAACCTCCTCGGCGTCATGCGCGTCTATCGCGAGACACTGGCACGCGCGGACGTCGCACGCGAATCGGCCTGAGAACTGCCGCCGTGGCGGGCATTTTTCAACGCCCTGTTAGGGATATCCTTCCGCGTTGACGGGGTGTCAAAGGAGTCAGGCATGAGTGGCAACGCCGACGCGCTGGTGCTCTTCGGAATCACGGGCGATCTCGCCTACAAGAAGATCTTTCCGAGCCTGTATGAAATGGAGAAAGGCGGCCGGCTCGACGTTCCGGTCATCGGCATTGCGCGGGAAGGGTGGGACCGCGAGCGCCTGATCGCCCGCGCGCGCGCGAGTATCGAAGCGCAGGGAGAAAAAACCCATTCTGCTGCGTTCGAGTCCCTCGCCCGGCGATTCCACTACGTCCCGGGCGACTACACGGATTCCGCCATGTACGACCGCTTGCGCGCGGAGCTGGGCGGCGCGCAGCGGCCGGCGCACTATCTTGCGATTCCACCCAGCCTGTTTCCGGTCGTGGTGAAAGGGCTCGGCGCCTCCGGCTGCGCGCAGGGCGCGCGCGTGGTGCTCGAGAAGCCTTTCGGCCGCAGCCTCGAATCGGCGCGTGCGCTCAATGCGACGCTTCACAGCGTGTTCGGAGAAGAGTCGATCTTCCGCATCGACCATTACCTCGGCAAGGAGACCGTGCAGAACATCCTGTTCTTCCGGTTCGGCAACAGCTTCCTCGAGCCGATCTGGAATCGCAACTATGTGGAGCGCGTCGAGGTGACGATGGCCGAGTCGTTCGGAGTTGCCGGACGCGGCAAGTTCTACGAGGAGGCCGGCGCGATCCGCGACGTGATCCAGAACCACCTGCTTCAGATCGTCGCGTTGCTCGCGATGGAGGCGCCGGTCGGGCAGGATCTGGACTCCTTCCGCGACGAGAAGGTGCGCGTCCTCAAGTCCATCCTGCCGCCGACGAAGTTCGAGGCCGTTCGCGGCCAGTACCGCGGCTATCGCGAAGAGGAAGGCGTGGCGCCCGACTCGCAGATCGAGACGTACGCCGCCATGCGTTTCTATCTCGACTCGTGGCGCTGGCAGGATGTCCCGTTCTACATCCGCGCCGGCAAGTGTCTGCAGGTCACTGCCACCGAAGTGCTCGTGACGCTCAAGCCCCCGCCCCAGCAGCGCTTCTCGGGTCGCGAGTTCGATCGCCGTGCGCCGAATCACTTGCGCTTTCGCATGGGTCCCGACGTCGAGATCGCGCTGGGCGCTACCGTCCTGGCGGCCGGCGGACGCGGCCATACCGAGAACGTCGAGCTGTACGCCTGCCGCGACGCCTCTCTCCAGACCGAGCCGTACGACCTGCTGCTCGGCGCGGCAATGCGCGGCGACCACATGCTGTTCGCGCGCCAGGACGAGGTGGAGGGCGCATGGCGGATCGTCGATCCGTTGCTCGCGGATCCGCCGCCGATCGCGGAATATGCGCCGGGGAGCTGGGGCGTCGAGGCCGCGCAGGACCTGATCGCCTCGCCGGTGGGCTGGCACAACCCGGTCGTCGCCCCTTGAGCCGGATGCACGAGTGGTTGGTTGAGCGTTTTTCCCCTCCTTTTCAAGGAGGGGTGGCTGCGAAGCAGACGGGGTGGTTTGGCAAGCGCTGCGCACCACCCCTCCTCGGCGAGGAGGGGAAGAAAATTCATTGCCGGGGTGGTTCCGCGCCTACCCGCGCGCTTTCAGCTTTTGCCGATCGATCTTGTCGGTGCCGGTCTTGGGCAGCGCATCGAGATAGGCGACCGCGCGCGGGTACTTGTAGGGTACGAGCGCGCGTTTCACGAAGTCCTGCAGTGCCTTCGTTGTCTCCGCATTAGGTTCATGTCCGGGGCGCAGTGCCACGAACGCTTTCAGCGTCATCAGTCGATTGTCGTCCTCGAGCGCCAGCACCGCGCACTCGCGCACTGCCGGATGCTCGGCCAGCGCGCGCTCGACCTCGAGCGGATGCACCCACTGGCCGCTGACCTTGACGAGATCGTCGGCGCGCCCTTCGAACCAGAAGAATCCGTCCTGGTCCTCGCGGAAGCGGTCGCCGGTGTAGATCCAGCCCTGGCGCATCGTCTCGACGGTCTTGTCCGGCCGGTTCCAGTAGCACGGTGTGCTCGAGTCGCCGCGCACCCACATGATGCCCGGCTCGCCGCGCGGTACCGTGGCGCCGTCGGGATCGCAGAGCTTGATCTCGTATCCGGGAACCCGTGCGCCGCTCGCGCCGGGCTTCTGCCGGTCCATGCGATTGGAGAGGTAGATGTGCAGGACCTCGGTCGAGCCGAGACCCTCCACGATGCGCAGGCCATAGCGCCGCTCCCACTCGCTGAACATCTCCTGCGACAGCACTTCCGCTGCCGAGATGCAGAGCCGCAGGCTCGAAAGGTCACGGCGCTCCGACCCGGGGTGGACAATCAACGCGTTGTAGAGCGTCGGCAGGCCGCACAGGACCGTGGGACGGTGGCGCTCGATTGCGCCGAACACCGCCTCCGGATCCGGCCGCCCGGGATGTAGCGCCACGGTCGCCCCGACCGAAAACGGAAAGGTGATCGAATTGCCGAACCCGTACGCGAAGAAGATCTTCGGCGGAGAGAAGACGATATCCGACTCCTGGATGCCGAGCAGGCGCTTGCCGTACGCCTCGTGCGTGTAGACCGGATCGTGGTGCAGATGCACGACGCCCTTCGGCCGGCCGGTCGAGCCCGAGCTGTACATCCAGAACGCCATCTCGTCGCGATGAGTCGCCACTTCGTCGAGCGAAGCGTTCTGGCGTCCCACCCACTCGTCCCAAGGCGCAACGCGGGCAAACTCGAAGCTCGGAGCCGCGCCCGAGCCGACGAGCACGACATCGCGCATCCGGCTCCGGGCGATGTCCGCATGACCGAGCAGCCCCGCGAGCGTGCCGTGCGCGATCACCGCCTCGGCGCCGCTGTCCTCGATGTAATAGGCGACGAGCTCGGCGGGCGACAACGTGTTGACGAGCACCGGCACGAAGCCGGCCCGCATCGCGCCGAAAATTGCCGCGACGTACTCGGGCGTGTCGTTCATGAGAAGGAGCACACGGCTGCCGCGCGCAAGCCCGGCAGCAACGAGTCCGTTGCCCACCCGGCAGGCGAGATC
>JBAVOG010000160.1:0-2896 GCA_049691875.1 Burkholderiales bacterium
CACACCACCCCGCCGCCTCCGGCGGCACCCCTCCTCGGAGAGGAGGGGAAGAAGCTCCGAGTCAGCCGACGGCTCGCTGCGCGCTTTCGACGGCGTGCCGCCGCAGACGCGGTCCGGCGCGCATGACCTGGCCGGGCAACGGGTGCCTTACTACTCCCTCGACACGTCGCGCCACGTCGATCAGCCGCTCGAGATCGATGCCCGTCTCGTAACCGCATTCGTGCAGCAGGTACACCAGATCCTCGGTGCAGATGTTTCCGGTCGCGCCCGGCGCGAACGGACAGCCGCCGATCCCGCCGATCGAGGACTCGAACTCCCGGACGCCGAGATCGAGTCCGGCCAGGACGTTGGCGAGGCCGATTCCGCGCGTGTTGTGGAAATGCAGCGCCACGTCGAGAACCGGATAGCGGCCGCGGATCGCTGCAAGGCTCTCCTCCACGAGCCGCGGCGTCGCCATGCCGGTGGTGTCGCCGAGCGATATGTGGCGCACGCCGAGCGCGGCATACGCCTCGATGATGCGCAGCACCGAGTCGATGGGCACGTCGCCCTCGAATGGGCAACCGAAAGCCGTCGCCACTGCGCCCCGTACCGGAATGCCCGCTGCGAGCGCGGTTGCCGCGACCTCGGCAACGTTCTCGAGTGAAGCGGCTATCGGCTTGTTCAAATTGGTCCGATTGTGGCTCTCGCTCGCCGACACGAAGCAGACCATCATGTCCACCTTGGCGCGCGCTGCGGCCTCGGCGCCGCGCGCGTTCGGGACCAGCGCCTGCAACCGTACACCGTCGCGACGCTTCACCTGCGCCATCACTTCGGCGGCGTCCGCCATCTGCGGCACCGCGCGGGGGGAAACGAACGAGGTCGCCTCGAAGCTCGGGAGGCCGGCGTCGATCAGTGCGTCGAGGATCTCGACCTTGATGGGCGTCGGAATGAAAACCGGCTCGGCCTGGAAACCGTCGCGGGTGCCGACCTCGGTGACGAGCACCTTGCGGTCGGCGGGATCGGCGGGGGAGATTTTCATGGGTGGCTCGCTCGGAAGAATTCAGTGCAGCGCAGGGCCATTTGCGGCGATAGGTCGGGGTCAACGGGACCCCGCTGGTCGATGAAGCCTACCACCGGCCGGGCCGGCCGGTTCGATTGGCACAATGCTTCCCATGCGGATCGACGGAAGGTAAGGTAGTGGATCGAACGACGGTCGGCGAGGGTCCGGCGCGGATCCCGTGAGGAATTGATCGGGCGGCAGCCGGGAGACGAGATGGCCAGTGAAAATGCGGCAACGGGGCGGGCCCAATCCGGTGACGTGAGTCTATTCTTCAGGCGCTTCGGGCGCCCTGGCGCAACTCCGGTCCTGATCCTGCACGGCCTGTCGTTCTTTTCCTACGACTGGATCGGGACCGCGGAAGCGCTGGCCGCCGATCGCGAAGTCGTCGCGATGGACATGCGCGGTTTCGGCGATTCCGGCTTCAGCTCGAGCGGCGACTACTCGCTCGCGGCATTCTCCGGAGATGCCATCGCTCTGCTCGACCATCTCGCATGGCGCGAAGTGGTTCTCCTGGGCCATTCTATGGGCGGCCGCAACGCGACGTACTGTGCGGCGGAGCATTCAGGGCGCGTGAAGGGACTCGTGCTGGTCGACTACTCGCCCGAGAATGCGCCCGCCGGATCGAAGCGGGTCAGGACGCAGGTGGCCGGCATCCCCGACAGGTTCGACTCGGTGGATGAAGCGATGCGGTACTTCGCATCGGATCCCGATGCCACTGGCGGCGCGGCAAATCGCGCGCGATATGAAGCTTATCTGCGCAAGGTCGACGGCGGCTACGAGATCAAGCGCGATCCCCACTTTCGCGCCCAGTTCCGCCGGATTCTGGAGACCGGCGAGCATCCGAAGCTCGGAGTCGACATGTGGCAGACGCTCGGACGCGTGCGGTGCCCGACGCTTGTCGTTCGTGGCACGCGCTCGGACATGTTCGCCGCCGAGACCGTCGCGAAAGTGCGCGCTACAAATACGCGGATCCGGGTGGTCGAAGTCGACGCCGGTCACAACGTCGCGATCGACAACCCGCAGGCATTCCTCACGGCCGTACGGCCCTTCCTGCATCTTGTGGAGACCTACCATGAGCATGACGCCTGAGTCCGGCCCGGTTTCGACGCGCGGCATCGACCACCTCGCGTTCGTGACCGACGATCTGCCGGGCACGATGGATTTCTACACGCGCGTGGTCGGCATGCGCCTCGTGCACGTCAGGCGCGTGCCCTTCGAGCAGGACCGCGGGCAGCCGCCCTACGACAACCTGCGGCACTACTTCTTCGACATGGGCAACGACAGCCTGCTTGCATTCTTCGAGTACCCGAAAGGGCTCGCGCGCTCCAATCGCGACCTGCCGGGCGGCATGCAGCATGTCGCCTTTCACGTTCCAATGGAGCGATTCGACGCCGTGGTCGAGCGCGTGCGCTCGCACGGCGTAAAGGTGATTGGTCCGGTCAGCCTGGGCGGACGGTTCTGGTCGGCGTACTTCTTCGACCCGAACGGCATACGACTGGAGTTCGCGACGTCGCGCGTGACCAGCCCGATCGGCGTCGTCGATTCGGTGCGGCAGACCGAGGAAGAAGCGCGCGCCGAGCTCGAGACGCTCTTCGACGATCCGAAGCTCGTGGACGAGTGGCTCGCTAGGATGCCGCTGCTCGACGCGCCGGTGGAGACCGCATAGGATTCTCCCCTCCTCTCCGAGGAGGGGTGGTTGCGAAGCAACCGGGGTGGTGTGCCAGAGCCCTGATCGAAGCCTTAACCACCCCGCCGGCTTCGCCGGCACCCCTCCTTGGAAAGGAGGGGAAAAACTGACTACACCATCTTTTCCGGGCGCACCCACTCGTCGAACTCCGTTTCGGTGACGAAGCCGAG
>JBAVOG010000161.1:0-3046 GCA_049691875.1 Burkholderiales bacterium
GAGACGATGAAGGTCTTGTAGCCGTTTGCCCGCAGATAGGCGAGCAGCTCGAGCATCGGTTGATACACCATTTCGGTGAAGAGCCGGCCCGTCTTGGGGTGCTTGGCCGTGGCCATCCACTCCCCCACGATTCTCTCGAACTGCTCCGTGGTCATTCCCGCGTGCGTGACCATGACGATCTCGACAATGGCCTTCTCCCCGCCCGCGAGCGCCTTGCTCACGTCGCCCTTGAGCAACGAGGCGAAGGGCTCCTCGGTCTTCCACTCGGGGTGCTGGGGCGCCAGCGCCTTCACGCGGTCGAGGGCAAAAAGGAGCTGAAAGTACATCGGCTGCTCGGCCCAGAGCGTGCCGTCGTTGTCGAAAGTGGCGATGCGCTCGGGGGGCGGCACGAATCTCGGGCTGCCCTGCGTGGTGGTCGCCTTCACGAACGCAATCATCGCCTCCTTGGTGGCGCCGTCGTTCCATGAGGGCAGCGGATCGGATTGCGCGAGTGCGGGCGAACCGAAGGCCAGTCCTGCCGCCAACGCCAGCACGGAACCCAGAAACCGTCGTCGCAGCGATCTCATCGCAGCGGCTCCTTTGAAGATCGCATGGTGCGCGCGCGGCCCCTCGCGGGGCCGCTTCGCCTTAAAAGTCAGTTCCCAGTCGGCAGCGGGAGGTTGAAGCCCTCCTTCTGGAGCCGTTCGCGGAAACTCTGGAGCCGCTGGAACTGGGTGATGGTGATCGGCCCCGTATAGACCTCGCTCTGGAGCTTGCGCGGCGGATACTGGAGGTACGTCTTCACCAGCTTCTCGACCTCCGCGTTGATGGTGACCAGCGTCCAGGTCCGCTCGGTGTAGTTGTTCATGAAGATGTCGTAGCGCTCCTGCGGATCCTGCCACAGGTCGAACACCTGCGGTACGGTGGCGACGTACTTGTCCGGTCCCTTCCAGCCGAGATTCGAGTCCACCGCGAGCCCGCCCGTGGGCTGGCCGTTGTCGCCGCGCAGGTTGAAGACCGCCTTGTAGTTCCCCACACGCGCCGCTCCGGGGCTGAGCTCGTTCTCGGTGAAGTAGAACCAGGCCTTGCGCGGATCCTTGCCGGTGCCGAACAGCACCGGCGAGATGTCGTAGCTGTCGAAGATGATCGGTTGCCCTTCGCGATCCTTCTCCGGCAGCTTCACGCCCGCTATCGAAGCGAAGGTCGCCATCAGATCGAGGCCGCCGACGATGTCGTGGTTCTTGGCCCCAGGCTTGATCTTGCCCGGCATGATCGCGATTGCCGGCACCCGGTTGCCGCCTTCACGCACGGTTCCCTTGGTTCCGCGGAAGGGCGTATAGCCGGCGTCCGGATAGACGTCCTGCCACGCCCCGTTGTCGGTGGTGTAGAAGACCAGCGTGTTCTTGTCCAGGCCCAGGGCACGCAGCTTGTCCATGATCCGGCCGATGCGCGTATCGAGCTCCACCACTGAGTCCGCGTACTTGGACTTCGACAGCGACTTCAGCTGGAATTCCGGCGCCGGCATGTTCGGCTGATGGACCTTCATGAAGTTGACGTTGATGAAGAACGGCTTGCCGGGATCCTTCGCCGCGGTGTCGAGGAACTCGAGCGCCGCCTTCTCCACGTAACCGTCGAAGAACGGAATGCCGACCACGCCGTCGGGATAGTTGACCCCGTGGAGCGTGACGGGTTTGTCAGGCTCGTTGACGTACTGCCCGTTGATCTTGAAATCCTCGGTTGCCTTCTCGCCCGCTTTGCCCGACAGCGACCCTTTGGTCACCTTCTGGAACATGGCCCGCAGCTCCGGGTCCATGTCGGGGAACCACGTCGGGTCGGCGTAGGTGTAGGCGTTCAGGTGGTACAGGCCGACGTACTTCATCTCGTCGTAGCCCTGCGCGTTGGGGAGCGCGTAGTCCGCTTCGCCCAGATGCCACTTGCCGGTGAAGTAGGTCTGGTAGCCGCCCTGCTTGAGCACCGACGCGAGCGTCCATTCCGCGGCGGGCAGGCCGCCGCCCTGGCCCTGGAAGGCCACCGTCGTCATGCCGCTGCGGTTCGGAATGCGCCCGGTTTGCATCGCCGCGCGGCCCGGCGTGCAACTCGGCTGGGCATAGAAAGTAAAGAACGTCATGCCCTCCGCAGCCATGCGGTCGATGTTGGGCGTCGGCATGCCGCGTCCTTCGCCGCCGCCGTATGGACCGAGGTCACCGTAACCGGTGTCGTCGGACACGATGAAGAGAATGTTGGGTTTCGATTGGGCAAGGGCCGCACCCGGCGCAATCGCCATCAGGAGCGTGATCAGTACTGCTCCTAACGATCGGCTTTTTTCCATGCTCACCTCCAAGTTGATGTTTCGCAGCCGGCCAGCTGCGCTCACTTCGCACATGCGACTTACTTAACAAAGACGGATTGCCCTGGCAACTGACCTTTGGTGCAACCCTAGGCGCCCTCTCGGCCAAGGCGTCGCCCACCGGCAAACAGTGCGCCGGTGGAAAAGGGCTTGCGCACTAGAAAGATCGCGCTTGCAACCGCCGCCGAACTGTCGATCGCGTCGTCGCTTGCGGTTGATGCGGGGGCGGAATTGTGGCATTCGCCCGTGGACGCGCGCGACATGCAGCGCGCCGGATCACGGGATCGGCGACGACTCGGTCTCGTTTACGGCGCGCCAAGGCAAAACAGCCTGGAGAAACGCAAATCCGTCTATCCTTTCGTGCTGTTGAATCACGCGACGGGGGTCGGCATGGCTGTGCTGGCAGGGAAGATTGCGGTCGTCACCGGTGGGGCGTACAGCCTTGGTTACGCGTTTTGTGAGGCGCTCGCCGCCGAGGGTGCCGACATCGCGATCGCGGACATCCGCGAGGGGGCTGATGCTGCGTCTGCCCTGCGGGAGAAGTTCGGGCATCGCGCGCTGGCGTTCAAGGTCGACGTGAGCGACGAAGGGAGCGTGTCGCGGTTCGCCCGCGAAGTGCGGGAGGCGCTTGGTACGGTCGAGATCCTCGTCAACAACGCGGCGCTTTTCGCCGAGCTTCCGGCGCTCGCTTTCCACGAGTACTCGACCGACCTCTGGGAC
>JBAVOG010000162.1:0-7206 GCA_049691875.1 Burkholderiales bacterium
GCGCCGCCCCATGCTCGCCGAGCGTCACCGCGGAGGTCTCGACGGTTCGCACCGCGCCCGCCCCGACGAGGATGTCGACTTGCAGGCCGCACACCGGGACGCCCACGATGTGCAGGTTTCTTACTCCGCGCCTGAGCAGCGCGCGCGTCGCCGCCATCGCGACGCCCGAAAAATCTTTCGGCACTGCGAGCATTGCGCCGTCACCGATACCGGCGACGAGCTCGTCCAGGGTAGACACCAGAGCGCTCATGACGGCCGGAAGCGTAGCATTTCGCGCGGAGTCCCTATAATCGGCGAGCAAACGAAGCAGGAGCAGTCATGGCGAAGAGTGACCTTCCCGCGCGGATCGAAGACGTCGCGCATCTCGAAGACCTGATGACGACACCCACGCCCGCGCTGATCGAGGATCTCGTCCGCGCGCCTGGCGACATCGTCGTCCTGGGTGTGGGCGGCAAGATGGGGCCGACGCTGGCGCGCATGGCGAAGCGTGCCGCGCCGGAGCGGCGGGTGATCGGCGTCGCACGGTTCAGCGAGGCCGGACTGCGCGGATCGCTGGAGGCGCACGGCATCGAGTGCATCACGGCCGATCTCTTGAATCGGGCGGAGATCGAGCGGCTACCGCGCGCGCCGAACGTCGTCTTCATGGCCGGGCGCAAGTTCGGCTCGGTGGGCCGGGAGGATCTCACCTGGGCAATGAACGCCTACGTCCCGGCGCTCGTGGGCGAAGCGTTCGCCGGATCGCGCATCGTCGCCTTCTCCACTGCGTGCGTGTACCCCTATGTCGAGGTCCGCAGTGGCGGCGCGACCGAGGAGGTGCCGCAGATTCCGCCGCCCGGCGACTACGCCAATTCGTGCGTCGCGCGCGAGCGCATGTTCCAGTACTGGTCGAACGTGCGCGGCACGGCCGGGCGACTGATCCGGCTCTCCTACGCCATCGACATGCGCTACGGAGTCCTGCACGACGTGGCGAAGAAGGTGCTCGCGCGCACCACGATCGATCTCACCATGGGCAACGTCAATGTGATCTGGCAGGGCGACGCGAACAGCCAGGTCCTGCGTTCGCTCGCGCATTGCACCTCTCCCACGACCGGGCTCAATGTCACCGGACCGGAAGTAAGCAACATTCGCAAGCTCGCGCTGGCGTTCGGCGAGCGCTTCGGCGTGACGCCGCAATTTACCGGCACCGAGGCGGAAACCGCCTGGCTACTCAACACCAACAGGGCTCAAGCGCTGTTCGGACAGCCGACCGTTCCGCTCGACACGCTCATCGACTGGACAGCGGACTGGGTGAAGCGCGCCATGCCGAGCCTCGGAAAAGCAACGGGCTTCGACGTGCGGGATGGGAAGTTTTGACGTGGGAAGGAAGTGGGGCCGGTAGAGGAGGAGGATTTTTCCCCTCCTTTTCAAAGTGGGGACAAAAGATGCGCACCGCTTCTCGTGCGACATGAACACTCGGTCCAAGTCGCTCCGCGAGCATGTTCTGGACGCGAGTCATCTCCCCGGTTGCCTCGCGCTCTCGGCGGAAGCAGGGTGGAACCAGATCGAGGCCGACTGGCGGCTGATGCTCGGGCTCGGGCTGGGGTTGGGCGTCTCCACGGCCGATGGTCGACTCGTGGCGACAACGATCATGCTCCCGTACGGGCGGCGCTTCGGGTGGATCAGCATGGTGCTGGTCACCGCGGATTTCCGTCGCCGCGGCATCGCGAAGCGACTCCTGCGGCGCGCGGTCGATGAACTGGTGGGCGGCGGCCATGTCCCGCTTCTCGACGCCACACCCGCGGGGCGCGAGGTTTATTGTCAGCTCGGCTTCGAGGATTGCTGGGGCATGCAAAGGTTTGCGTCTGCGTCCGGGATGGCGCCCGCGGCGGCCCGGGAACACGACCTCGAAGTGCGCCGCCACGTGCCCGACGACTGGACCCGCGTCCTGGAATTCGATCGAGCGGTCTTCGGCGCCGATCGGTCTGGAATTCTGCGCAACCTCGCGATGCGTGTGCCGTCCGCCGCGCTGGTCGCCGAACGCAACGGACGCTTCTGCGGCGCCTCGTTCGCCCGTGACGGGCGTGTCGCCACGCAGATCGGGCCGGTCATCGCGGCGGATGAGGAGACCGCGCTCGCCCTCATCGCCGCCGCGTTGGCGAAAATTCCCGCACCCGTCTTCATCGACGTTCCCGACCGGCACGCTAGAATCGCGGCATGGCTGCGCGCGACGGGATTTGCGCCGCAGCGATCGCTGACGCGCATGGCGCGTCAGCGCAACCGCGCGTTCGATGACCTCGATAGCCTCTTCGCAATCGCCGGTCCGGAATTGGGATAGTCGAGGACGGAGCAGACTATGACGGGCTACAAAACCTGGCAGGAGTGGCCGGCCGACGTGCTGGCAACCCTGCGTCACGGGACGGTGATTCCCGCGCACTTGCTGGCGCTCGACGCAAATCGCAAGCTGGATGTTCGGCGCCAGCGCGCGCTCACGCGCTACTACGTGGACGCCGGCTCCGGGGGGATCGCGGTGGGCGTGCATTCGACGCAGTTCGCGATTCGCGAGGCCGGCCTGTACGAGCCGGTTCTGACGCTCGCTCGGGACACCGTCGCCGACTGGACCACACGCCCGATGGCGCTCATCGCCGGCCTTGCGGGCCGAACGGCTCAGGCGCAGCACGAAGCCGAAGTCGCTCGCTCGCTCGGCTACCATGCCGGGCTGCTTTCGCTCGCCGCGCTGAAAGGCGCGAGCGAAGACGAGGTCGTGGAACACTGCCGGGCCGTTGCGCGCGAGATCCCGCTCATCGGATTCTACTTGCAGCCGGCGGTGGGCGGCATCGCGCTATCCGCCGGTTTCTGGCGGCGGTTCGCCGAGATCGAGAACGTGGCGGCGATCAAGATCGCCCCCTTCAACCGTTACCGCACGCTCGACGTGGTGCGCGGCGTGATCGATGCTCGCGCGGAAGAGCGCGTCACGCTCTACACCGGCAACGACGACCACATCGTCCTCGACCTTCTCACACAGTTCATCCTCCCGCGCGGCGGCGAGCTCGTGACCGTCCGGATCCGCGGCGGACTGCTCGGCCACTGGAGCGTCTGGACCCGGGGTGCCGTGGAAATCCTGGCGCGGGTTCACGCCGCGATCGGCGCGGGCGCCGTCGACCCTGCGCTCCTTGCGCTCGACGCGCAGGTGACCGATGCGAACAGCGCTTTCTTCGACGTGGCGAACGACTTCCGTGGCTGCATCGCCGGCTGCCACGAAGTCCTGCGCAGGCAGGGGCTCCTGGAGGGGACCTGGTGTCTGGATCCGGAGGAGGGATTGAGTCCCGGGCAGGCCGACGAAATTACCCGGGTGATGGCCGCCTATCCCGCGCTCGGGGACGGCGACTTCGTGAAAGAAAATCTCGCACGATGGCTCACCTGAAGCCTGCCTTGACGGGCCTCCCGCGCGCCCTGTGCGGTAGATTCTAGTTCTTGAACTTGTAGACGAGCAGCGCGATCAGCGCCACGAACAGCACGATCAGGTAATAGTCCAGAAACGACATTTCTCCGCTAGCCTCCCTGGCTGACCCCCACGGCCGGAGAATAGCCCAGGCGCCCGAGCCGCGTCCAGCACAGCCCGGGGCCGGGTATGCATCCTGTCACTTGGTCATCTTGATCGAGGGGTCCAGGAATTCGTTCGTATAGACGGTCTTCACATCGTAAGGTTTATCGACGCCGACGTAGGTCTTGACCAGCTCGTAGTCGTCCGCCATGCGCTTGTCATCGTGCCACCCGAGCGCGACCTTGCGCGACACGTCGTCGCTCATCAGCACCTCGACCAGGGCCCAGTTCTGCATCTCGTTGTCGAACTTGAGCGCCCCGTTCGCCTCGACCAGCGCCTCCACGCACGGCTTCGGATCCTTCACGCACGCGGCGAACGCTTTCTGCGTGACCTTGACGAACTTGCCGACGAGCGCCTTGTTCGCCTTCAGGAACTCCTCGTTGACGATGATCGAGTTGCCGTACGGGTTGAGGCCCACGTCGCGCCACGCGACGAAGCCCATGTCGTCGCCCAGCTGCTTCTGGAAGATGTGATGGATGTTGTAAAACGAAGTGGTCACGTCGATCGACTTCGACTTCAGCGCGGCGAGCTTGGCGTTGGCGTCGATGTTCACCCAGGTGACCGACTTCGGATCGATGCCGTTCGCCTTGGCGATCGCCGGCCACATGGTGCGCGCGGCATCGCCGGCCGGATTGCCGATCTTCTTGCCCGGGAAGTCCTTGATCCCCTTGATCCCGGAGCTCTTGAGCCAGTAGAGACCCTGCGGCGAATTGGCGTAGACGTTCAGCACGCCCACGACGTTCGCGCCCTTGCCCTTGCCGACGAGCGCGGTGCCCATGTCGGCGAGTCCGATCGGGTTCGCGCCCGCGCCGACCTTCTGCACGGCGAGCGCGGAGCCCTTGCCTGGCTCGATATTCAGATCGATGCCCTCGGCCGCGTACCAACCCATCTTCTTGGCGTAGTAGTAGGGTGCATGGTCGCCGCCCGGCACCCAGTTGAGGAAGAAGTCGATCTTCTGCTGCGCGAACGCCGGCACGGCAGACGCAGCAAGGCCGATTCCGGTCATTAATCCGGCAAGGATCGCTTTCGATGCTCGCATGAGATCTCCTCTCGTCAAGATGCTTGATCTGGTTGTTCTGCGGACCGCGTTCCGCGTGGCTTCGAATTCGAGTCCGCGCGCGGCGAACGATTTTCCGTCGGACCATCGTAGCCACGCGGGTGACGTGATGTCAAATTCGCCCGCTCGTCGCGAAGCTCCCTGTGTCGCGGAGTACTTCCGCGCCTGCCGTGGCCAGAGGAAGGTATCCTCGAGGTTACCATGACGGGCACGGCAATTCTCGAGGAAACACCCTGGGAGGCGCGAAACCTCGGAGTTTCCAGTTACATGGTGGCCTCCGGCTTTTTTGTCGCGCCGGATTTCGCCGGGCTCGAGCGGGAATTGCGGACACTGGCTGCGGCGCACGGTCGGATATTTGTCGCGGCACGCCTGGGCAGGAATGACCTCCCGCAGGTTCCGCGACTGCAGTCCCTGGGCTTCTACGTGGTCGAGTGCACCGTGTCGCCGACCATGGCGCTCGGCAGGAATCCGGTGCTCCGGGCGTTCGAGCGCGATCCCTCGGGCTATCTGCCGCGCCGGTATCGCATGGAGGAACTCGAGTTCCGGACGCTCGCGGCCGTCCCGGCCGACCAGGGTCCCCCGATCAAGGCGATGGCGCACGACGCTTTCCTGGACGATCGCTTCCATTGTGATCATCAGTGTTCGCGAGAGGTCGCAGACCGTCGCTTCGCGTTCTGGATGGACGATCTCATGCGGGACCCGGAGGTCAGATTCGACATTCTGATCCTGCGCGGAGCACCCATTGCATTCTTCGCGCGCAAGCGCGCGCACCAGATCGTCTCGGGATTCGCGCGTGAGCGCGCCTCATCCGGCCTCGGAGAATTCTTCTGGCTTTCCACCTGCAAGACGATGAAGGACGAGGGATACACCGCGGTGCACTCCTTGATCTCGTGCAACAACCTTCAGTCGCTCAACCTCTGTGCCCGGTGCGGCTACCGGTTCAAGGACACCGGGTACACCTTCCATTGCTGGGTAGACGCATCTACCGGTGGTTGACACGAAATCGGTTCATGCGTGGGCGGACTATCCTCGCTGGGCGACGGCACAGCGATGGAGCGGATTGCGGCGGAGACCTCGCTGCCGCCTCCGGTCATTCGGCGAAGAACGCCTTGACCGCGTCGACGACCTGAGCGACGTCGCGCTCCTCCAGCCCGTAGTAAAGCGGCAGTCGCACCAGTCTGCCCGCCACATCGTCGGTCACGGCAAGCTCGCCAGTCGCGCGCCCGAAGCGGCGTCCAGCCACCGAGGAGTGCAGCGGAACGTAGTGGAATACCGCATAGTTTCCGCGCGCCTTGAGATGCTCGATTAGCGCCGTGCGCTCGGCGAGGTCGCGCGCGAGCACGTAGAACATGTGTCCGTTCGCGGTCACGCCGTCCGGGACCGGCTGCGGAAGCGCGAGCCGGCCGCTTGCCGCAAGCTCGGCAAGGCCTGCACGGTATGCGGCACATAGCGCGCGGCGCTTGGCAATGATTTCGTCGGCATGCTCGAGCTGCGCCCAAAGGAAAGCACCGATGAGCTCGCTCGGAAGGTACGACGACCCGATGTCCACCCAGGTGTACTTGTCCACCTCGCCGCGAAAGAACTTCGATCGATTCGTGCCCTTTTCGCGCACGATCTCGGCGCGCTCGATGAAGCGCGCGTCATTCACAAGGAGCGCGCCGCCCTCGCCGCTGATCACGTTCTTGGTCTCGTGAAAGGAGAGGCAGCCAAGATGGCCGATCGCCCCGAGCTTGCGCCCCTTGTATTGCGCGAGGATTCCCTGTGCGGCGTCCTCGACCACGACAAGCCGGTGACGCTCCGCGGTCTGCATGATCGCATCCATCTCGCACGCCACGCCCGCGTAGTGCACCGGCACGATGGCGCGGGTGCGTGGCGTGATGGCGGCCTCGATCAGGCGCTCGTCGAGGTTCAGGGTGTCGCGACGAATGTCCACGAACACCGGGACGGCGCCCCGCAGCACGAATGCGTTCGCAGTGGAGACGAACGTGAACGAGGGCAAAATCACCTCGTCTCCGGGAGCGAGGTCGCACAGGATTGCCGACATCTCCAGGGCGGCGGTGCAGGAGTGGGTAAGCAGCGCCTTGTGCGTTTCTAGACGGCGCTCGAGCCACTCGTGACAGCGGCGCGTATACGGCCCGTCGCCCGCGATATGGCCTTGGCGTATCGCGTCTGCGATGTTCGCGAGCTCGTCCGCGATCGTGAACGGCTTGTTGAAGGGAATCTTCATCGCCGCTTGCGCCCGATCAGTAGCAGCGAGCCGCCCGCAGGCATGCGGACACCCGCGCGGATCAGACCGCGCTCGACACCGAGCACGGACTCGAGCGTGCGGTTGAGCCAGGGCGCGAGGCGCAGCTCGGCAGCCGGGTCGTAGCGCTCCATGCGAGCGCGCTGGGCGAGACGCGACAGGAACATGAGCGGAAGCAGCAGCGTGACGAAGGAAGTCATTCTAATGATTTCGAACCCCGCCTCTGCGGTGCGCTTGCGGAGCTCCACGGCGCGGTAGCGACGCACGTGGCCGGCGTGCACGTCGAACTGGCTCCAGAGCCCCGGGTGCTGCGGCACGGTGATG
>JBAVOG010000163.1:0-3149 GCA_049691875.1 Burkholderiales bacterium
GGCGCTGCATGCGCTCGATCCAGGCCTTGAACCCGACGAGCAGGTCGGTGAGGAATTTGCGAGTCGTCTCGTCGGTGAGGCGGCCGTCTGCGTCGAACTTGCTGGCCGAATTACCGATGAACACCTCCGGGCGCGGCAGTACATGACCCCAGATCTGGGTCAGGATTTTTCTCAGGTCGTACTGCACACGGGCGCCGCCCACGGGCCCACCGGTGCAGGAGAAGATCGCGATCGGCTTGTCCTGCCAGGCCTGGTCGGGCGGACGCGATGCCCAGTCGATCGCGTTCTTGAGCGCGGGGGTCACCGAGAAGTTGTACTCGGGGCTCGCGATCAGGACGCCGTCGGCGGCGACGATCTGGGCGCGCAGGCGCTTCACCGGTTCGGGCATGCCGGCGTCGAGAACGTCCTGGTTGTAGAGCGGGAGCTCGCCGATCTCGGCGATGGTCATGGACATGCCGGCCGGCATGAGCTCGCCCGCGGCGCGCAGGCCGGCCAGGTTGAACGATTTCCTGCGGAGGCTGCCACAGATGCCCAGGACCTTGATTTCGCTCTTGCTCATGGTGTCTCCGGAATTGAGTCTGGTTGCTCGGTGACAAGGATAGCGCTTCGGCACCGGCGCCGCGCGGCCCCGGCCGTGCGAAAATCCGGAGCACACGTCGGCTAACGAGAGATCGAATGAAGAGAAGATTGCGTACACCACTCACGGCGCGTGCGATCGGGCTCGGCGCAATGGGTCTGATGGCCTTCTGGGCTGGCGCTGCCTCCGCGCAGCAGCCGGCGCGCGGCATAGAGACGGTCCCGGGCATGCCGCCGGTGGTCGATGCCGCCAACCTCTACAGCGAAACCCGGTCCGGCAAACTGCGACCGGACGTCGCCGCGGCGCTCCCGCGGGTATACGTGCCGAACCGGCGCTCGAACGACGTCTCCGTGATCGACCCGATAACCATGAAGGTGATCGATCGGTTCAAGGTCGGCATCAATCCGCAGCATGTCGTACCGTCTTGGGACCTGAAGACGCTCTGGGTGACGAACAATGCAGAGGGCCGCACGGACGGCACGCTCACGCCGATAGACCCGCAGACCGGCAAGCCGGGCAAATCGATCCCGGTCGACGATCCCTACAACATGTACTTCACGCCCGACGGCAGCGCGGCGATCGTGGTGGCCGAGGCATTTAAGCGGCTCGACTTTCGCGATCCGCACACGATGGCGCTGCAGCACTCGCTTGCGGTGCCGAGGTGTGCCGGTATCAACCACGCCGACTTCTCGATCGACGGGCGATACGCGATCTTCACCTGCGAGTTCAGCAGCAGACTGGTGAAGATCGACATGGTCGGACGAAAGGTGCTCGGCTATCTCAAGCTGTCGAAGGGTGGCATGCCGCAGGACATCCGAATCTCGCCGGATGGCAAGGTCTTCTTTGTCGCCGACATGCGCGCCGACGGCGTGTTCGTGGTCGATGGAGAGCGGTTCGCCGAGATCGGCTTCATCAAGACCGGGATCGGAACGCACGGTCTTTACCCGAGCCGCGACGGCACCAAGCTCTACGTCGCGAACCGCGGCACAAATCAGGTCTTCTGCGGGCCCGGGCAAGCGACGGGCAGTGTGTCGGTAGTCGATTTCGCGACTCGTCAGGTCGACATCACCTGGCCAATCTACGGGGGCGGCAGCCCGGACATGGGCAACGTCAGCGCCGACGGCAAGACGCTGTGGCTATCGGGCCGGTTCGACGACGTCGTCTATGCGATCGACACGACGACCGGCGCCGTGAAGACGATTCGCGTTGGCACCGAGCCGCACGGACTGACCGTCTGGCCGCAGCCGGGCCGCTATTCACTCGGCCATACGGGAAACTTGCGCTAGCGCGATACCGGATGAAAGCTACCGGACCGCATCAGCCACAGACCCCCGACGTCTCGGTATCGGGTGCACCGCTTCCGCGAAGAACTCGACTTGCGCTGGGTGCGGTGGGCGTGCTGCTGCTCGTTGCGGTGACGATGGGCGTCTTCCAGGCGCTTACCCACTCGCGCGGCGACCCGGCGCTGCGCATCCCGCGCATGACCATGCTGTCCGAACCGCGGGCGCTGCCGCCGCTCGACATTCGTGATGCAGCGGGCAATCCGGTCTCCTTCGATCGGTTTCGCGGCAAGGTGGTGCTGCTCAACCTGTGGGCGACGTGGTGCGCGCCGTGCGGGAAGGAGATGCCGGCGCTCGACCGGCTCCAGGCGAGCATTGGCGGGCCGCAGTTCGCGGTCGTGGCGCTCGCTACCGACGTCGGCGGCGTGAAGGCGGTCAAGGAATTCTACGCCGCCAACAACGTCCAGCACCTCGCGATCTACGTCGATGGTGCGAGCAAGGTCTTGACGGCGCTCGGCACGGCGGGTCTGCCGACCACGCTGCTGCTCGACGCCGAGGGCCGCGAGGTCGGCCGGTATCTGGGTGCGGCGGATTGGGAGTCGGAGGAGTTCGCGCAGGTGCTGCGTCCGCACCTCGAACGCGCGCGCAGGGAGGGCAAGGGATGACCAAGGCGAGACGATCCGACGCGAACGCAAAACGCAAGCCGAACCTGGGTTGGCTCTTCGTTGCGCTGATCCTGGTTGCGGTGGGCGCGGCGGCCTGGAGCTTTCTCGCGCAGCGCGATACGCGCCGTGCGGATCCGGAAGATCGTACGCAGGTCGCGCGTGGCCAGACGATTTACGAGCAACAGTGCGCGGTGTGCCACGGCCTGCGTCTCGAAGGCCAGCCCAACTGGCAATCGCGTCCGCCGAACGGCCGCATGCTCGCGCCGCCCCACGACGCCTCGGGCCACACCTGGCACCATCCGGACGAGCTGCTGTTCGGGATGACCAAGGAGGGGATCGTGCCGGGCAAGTACGCGCCGCCCGGCTATCAGAGTGACATGCCGGCGTTCGGCGGCAAGCTCTCGGACGACGACATCTGGGCCGTGCTGGCCTACATCAAGTCGCGCTGGCCGACCGAGATTCGCCGGGCGCAGCAGGAGCGCCGGCACGCGATGCGCTGAACGCCGCCGCGACGACCCGGGAAGACTCGATGAACACCGCCAAAGCCTTTTCTCCGCAACGCCGCACTGTCTTGCGTGCCGCGGGCAGTCTCGCGGCCGGCGCGCTGATCGCGCCGCCGCTCTTCGT
>JBAVOG010000164.1:0-2160 GCA_049691875.1 Burkholderiales bacterium
CGTCAAGTTCAGGAAGTGGCGGAAATGGTGCGGCTCACGCATCTTCTGGACAAAATGCCGGCGCAGTGCTCGGGCGGTGAATCGCAGCGCGTCGCGCTGGCGCGCACACTGGTGACCCACCCCTCGACTTTCCTGCTGGACGAGCCGCTTTCCAGTCTCGATGCAAAACTGCGACGCGAGCTGCGTGCGGAGTGCGACCGCCTGCACCAGGCGCTCAGGCGGACGTTCATCTTCGTCACCCACGATCAGGAGGAGGCCATGACGCTCGCCGACCGGATCGTGGTGATGCGCGGCGGGATAATCGAGCAGATGGGCTCGCCGATGGAGATTTACTCGAATCCGGTCAACAGCTTCGTCGCCGACTTCTTTGGCTCGCCTTCGATGAATTTGCTCGCGGGCGAGATCGTCCACGAATCCGGAGCGGCGCGCTTCAGGGCTCCTGCCGGATTTGCCGTGTCGCTTCCGAAGCAGTTCAATGGCGTACCGCCGGGTCCCGTCACCTTCGGGATTCGCCCGGAGCACGTCAGCGCGGTGCCGGTCGGAAACGGCGCGACGAGCGACATGGAGTTGGCGGTGCGGCTCGTCGAGCCGCTGGGCAAGGAAACGCTGCTTTATTTCGACGTCGGGATGGAGCGCCCTTTTGTCACCGTGAGCGAGAGCGTCGCGATGGCGGAGCTCGATTCGGGTGCGCGGCTGGGGCTGACGCTGGCGCGCGATAACATCTTCCTTTTCGGCAAGGACGGCAACCGGATCCGTTCCGGCTCGGCCGCCGCCTGACCATATAATCGTTTCTCCGGGGTCCGGAGCGGTCACACGGCTCGGCAGGCCTCCGGGAAACTTATTCGAGCAGGGGGTCGAACATGCCGATCGTCAAGGTCACAGATATCGCCTACGGGCGCCTGCAGTCTCCCAGTCTCGACGAGGCCGAGGAGTTTCTCACCAACTTCGGCATGGTTCGTTCGGCGCGGACCGCGGACGCGCTCTACATGCGCGGCACCGATCCCGCCCACCATCTGCACGTGACTCACCTCGGGCCGTCGAAGTTCATCGGTCTCGCCTTCTATGTCGAAAGCGAGGACGACCTCAAGAAGTTCGCGCGGGTGGAGGGCGCCAGCGGGGTCGAGAACATCGACGAGCCGGGCGGCGGCAAGCGCGTCCGCATCAAGGACCCGCACGGGTATCAGATGGAGGTGGTCTGCGGCATGCAGCAGCTCGAGCCCTTGCCGACGCGCCGCAACGTTCTCAACTGGGGAGACGCGAAGCTCCGCCGTGCCGGCGAGCTGATGCGGCTCGCGCGCGGCCCCTCACAGGTGAAGCGCATCGCGCACGGCGTCATCATGACGCAGAACGCCGCCGAGCGGGTCAAGTGGTACCGGGAGATGTTCGGACTCGTCTGCTCCGACGAGGTCTACGCGGAGTCGAAAGAGAACATCATCGCGACGTTCAACCGCTGCGATCGCGGCGAAACTTTCGTGGATCACCACACGTTCCTGTGCATCGAAGGACCGACGGTCGGCATCAACCACCTGTCATTCGAGGTGCAGAGCATCGACGACGTGATGCTCGGCCACGAGCATCTCAAGCATGTCGGAAAGTACAAGCACGTCTGGGGCATCGGGCGGCACGTACTCGGCAGCCAGGTCTACGACTACTGGCAGGACCCTTGGGGCCGCGTGCACGAGCACTGGACGGACACCGACGTGCTCAACATTCACAACAAGCCGAATCTCCTACCGGCAGACGTGGGGCTCAGTTCGCAGTGGGGCGAAGCCGTGCCTGAAGAGTTCATCACGCACGCGATCCCGTAGCGGTAGAAGAGTTGGATACAGATATCCCCTCCTCTCCGAGGAGGGGTGGCTGCGTAGCAGCCGGGGTGGTGTTCCAGAGCCTACGCAGGACGGGCGGTGTATGCCTCGATCGAAATCGAACCACCCCGCCGCCTTCGGCGGCACCCCGCCCGGCCCGAAGCGCGGAGGCTTCGGGCGTTCGCCGGCTCGAACGTGCGCAGGCACGTTCTCGAATTCCCGGCTCACCCTTGAAAAGGGGTCCTTCAGACTTTTCTGGGGGTAAGTCCTGTGAACATCAGACGTTCCGGCCAGCCCTCGTTTCGAGGCGAACCGCCCGAGAGCCGCGCTACGCCTTGTTTTGCAAGCGATCCGC
>JBAVOG010000165.1:0-3006 GCA_049691875.1 Burkholderiales bacterium
GCGGATCGCTTGCAAAACAAGGCGTAGCGCGGCTCTCGGGCGGTTCGCCTCGAAACGAGGGCTGGCCGGAACGTCTGATGTTCACAGGACTTACCCCCAGAAAAGTCTGAAGGACCCCTTTTCAAGGAGGGGTGCCCGCGGAGCGGGCGGGGTGGTTAGCGAATAGGCCGATGTCCCACACCACCCCGTCGCCTTCGGCGCCACCCCTCCTCAAAGAGGAGGGGAAAAAACCTGCGGGTTCAAGCTCCGCGTTCGGCGGCCGCGTAGGCCGCAATCACCTCCGGCGGCGCTTGCACGAGCTCGATCAGCACGCCCTCGCCGCCGATCGGGAACGCGTCGCTCGCCTTCGGATGGATGAAGCAGATGTCGTAGCCGGACCCGCCCTTGCGAATGCCGCCCAAGGTAAATCGCACCCCCTGCGCGACCAGCCAGTCGTACGCCGCGGGCAGGTCGTCGACCCAGAGCCCCACGTGGTTGAGCGCCGGCTCGTTCACGGCGGGTTTCCGGTCGGGATCGAGCGGTTGCATCAGATCGACCTCGCAGGCGAACGGTCCGGATCCGGTCGTGGCGATGTCCTCGTCGACGTTTTCCGACTCGCTGCGGTAGGCGCCGCTCACCCGCAAGCCGAGCGTGGCGACCCAGAGGCGGCGCAATCTGGACTTGTCCAGCCCGCCCACTGCAAATTGCTGAACTCCAAGGATTCTAAAGGGCCGTCCGCCCATGCTGTCTCCTGCTGAGGATTGCCACCATTTTCCAAAGATTGTGACCGATGCGCATGCGCCGCAGCGATTTCCGCTCGTGGCCGTGCCGCCAGCGTGCAGTCTACGGCCTGGGGGAGGAGACTGCCACGCCGAGTGGACGACGGGTGACGCAAAGCAAGCGTGGCGTCTGGAGCTTGAAAGGGCGAGCGCGTGGGCTGCGCGGCGCGACGCAGAGCTCGCATCGCGGAAAGGGTCGATCGCCAAAAGCGGTGGCTAGGACGCGATCTTCGTGGCGCACCTTGACTTCATACGACGAGCCCCGTATACGAGCATCGATCCGTGCGGCACGATTTCCGTGATGCGTAAGCATTCAATTGGATGGCGAGAGGGGGAACCTAAATGCAGTTCCTGAAATTCGTGCTCTGGACGTGGCCGTCCGCCTCCGCCGATGTCGCGGAGTTTCGCGAAAATCGCGTCAAGTTCCACCGCGTCCTGGCGCATACGAGAGTTGCGGGCTATCTGGGTTCCGGCATGTTCCAGGTCGATACCGCTCCGTGGGCGGGCGCGTTCCTGTTCGAGAACTCCCCCTGGGCAGGTGGACACAGCGCGGTATTCGAAGAGTGGTATCTGCTGCATGGCTCCGCGGCGCTCGACGCGCTGAACGAGGGCACGATTGCAGGCCCCTACAAGGACAGCCATGCCAAGTTCTTGCGCAAGGATCTAGGCGGAGAGTGCGCTGGCCTCTATTACCTGCGGAGCGGCGATCCCGATCGAGTGCTGTCCGGACTCACGGATGTTCAGCACAGCGCATGGTTCAACAAGACCTATCCAACCTATGACGATCTGGTCGGGCGGTTGACGCCGGGAACGAAATCGAGCGGTTCGGTGCTGTGGCGGCGGCTCCTGGTGCTCGGCCCCACACACGAATTTCATCTCGATGTCGATACGTCGATCGAGCTTCCTGGTGAATTGAAGCCTTGCTGGGTGAAGCGGACGCGAATTTGGTCGGCTTGAGGGGAAAATCCGGAGGACGGGATTGCCATGTCGCGGCAGGTCGCGGAACAGGCAATGCGGGTGGAGTGTGCGGAGTCGGAGATTGACTCCGGAGGGGGTGCGATCGTTGGACCGTCTGCGCAACCCCACAGGTGCCGGCGACCCGACACCTGGCAGAGCCAGGCGACTACCAGTTCAGGTAGGCCGGCCCGTAGTGATAGCCGATCTGCACGCCGAGCGCGTAATCGTCCGCGCCGCAAAGCAACTCGGGGGCGGGCATGCGGCGGCGCGCGCGGGCGCTCTCGCCGGCCAGGAATCCCGCTGCAAAATCGAAAGTCCAGCCGGTTTTCTCGGCGAGTTGGATGGCCTCGTTTTTCATTAGCGTCAGCATTTTGATCCTCCACCTAGTTAGGACTGCCTGCCCTTTAATAAGCAACCGGTATGCCAGTCCGGCCTGGCCGTGGGCGTATTTCACGTTTCGAATCAATGCCAATCGGGCGGCACCCGCTTTTGAGCCGCGCAGGCGGTCGTCCGGGCGGAAGAGCGTGAGTTCGTGCACGCGGGGCACCCGGCGCCGGCAGCAAGAAGGGTCTTCCGAAGCGCTCGGAAGCAGCTCTGCAGGCCGCACTGACCATGCCGGCCTCTGGCGGCCGGATCGGTGGCGCTGTCGACGGGCGGAGGTGCCGAAATCTCCACGGCCATCTGCTCGCGCCGACAATCCGACAATCCGGCATCGGGACAGTGCGACGCCGCCCCTTTGCGTTCCTCACCGGGCAAAAAAAGAGGGCCGGGTGCATGAAGCGATCCCGGCCCCGCACGGAGAGACGACTGTTCAGTGGGCTGGCGCGCGTTCCTTCATCGAGCCCACCATGCTGTTCATGGCGCTCTCGACCAGCGGGCTATCCGAGATGACTTCCGCGCGGCCGCGGCGGAACGCCTCGGCGAGCGCCTTCGGCTCGAATGCGAGCGCCCGCGCGCCGTTGGGGTTGCTGAAAAGGTAGATGCCCTTCAGCGGGCTGATCCACGTGAGCTTGGCGCGAATCGTTGCGCCGTTCTTCTGCAGGAACTGCACCCACATTCCGCGCACGAGGCTCGATACGAGGTTGTCCCACTTCTGGCGTGGGTCCTGGTCCTCGCCGAAATCGCCGGCGCCCTGCAGCTTGATCTCCTCGATCAGCACGTCGCCCTGATTGACCTGCGTGGCAACGAGCTGGGGAGCCCCCGCGCTCGCGCTCTCCGCCCAGAGGTCCTGCGGTTCGGCCGGCTGCTCCTCGGCCTCCTCCGCGTATTTCGCCTTCGCCGCGCCCACGAC
>JBAVOG010000166.1:0-3309 GCA_049691875.1 Burkholderiales bacterium
ACCGATCTCTCCGCGCCGCCGACGGGGCGCAACGGCCGGCACCCGCTGCCAGATCCCGTAGCGTTCGCGCGCACCCTTGGCGCGGCGGGAGTCGATCGCACCAAGCAGGTGGTGGCTTACGACGCACAGGGCGGCAGCTTTGCGGCGCGTCTCTGGTGGATGTTGCGCTGGCTGGGCCACGACGCAGTGGCCGTGCTGGACGGCGGCTGGGGAAAATGGCTGCGCGAGGAGCGTCCCGAGACCAGCGCAGTCCCGACGCCGGCGCCCGCACGCTTCGATCCGGCGGTTCGCGAAGCCGCGGTCGATGCCGCATACCTGCTGGCCCACCTGCGCGATCCATCCATCGTCGTTGTCGATGCGCGCGGCGCCGAGCGCTACCGCGGCGAGTCCGAACCGCTCGATCCAGTGGCCGGCCACATTCCGGGATCGATCAATCGCCCCTTCCAGGGCAATCTCGCCGAGGGCGGCCTTTTCAAGTCGGCCCAGGCGTTACGCACGCTATGGACTCCCTTGCTCGGCGATGTTGCGCCGACCAACGTCGTGCACAGCTGTGGCTCCGGAGTGGCCGCGTGCCACAACATCCTTGCCATGGAAATCGCCGGCCTCGCCGGCTCGCGTCTCTACGCGGGCTCGTGGAGCGAGTGGTGCGCCGATCCGGAACGCCCGGTCGCCACCGGACCGAATCCGTAGGGAAGCGTGCGCAGCAGCCTGCTCGCCGATTTCATTCTCGTTGTCCACTTCGCGTTCGTTCTGTTCGTCGTCGGCGGCTTCGCGCTGATCCTGCTTGGTGCCGTGCTCCGCTGGACGTGGGTCCGCAACCCGGCATTTCGATACGCGCACGTGAGCGCGATCGTCTTCGTCGCGCTCGAAGCCCTCGCAGGCATGGCATGCCCGCTGACGGTCTGGGAAGACGCGCTGCGCCGATCGAGCCCTGACGGTCCGGGGTTCGTCGGGCGCTGGGTCGGCCGGCTCCTCTATTACGATCTTCCCGAGTGGGTCTTCGCAACGGCGTATGTTCTGTTCGCCGTGGCGGTGATTGCGTCACTGATCCTGATTCCTCCGCGTAGAAGGCGGCCCGGGAACCCGTTATCATCCTGAAGCCTTCGAAGGCTCCCCATGCGCGTCCTGCTCATCGATGATTCCGCCACGTTCCGCGAGCACGCGCGGCGCATGCTGGCGGATGCGCTCCCCGAGGCTGCCGTGCTGGCCTGGGATCCCGCCGTGCAGGGCCGCCCCGTCGCCGGGTTCGACTGGGGACGGTTCGACTGCCTCGTGCTCGACGACTCGCCGGGCGAGAACGCCGACGGCCTCGACTGGCTGCGCGAGTTCCGGCTCGAAGGACCCGTTCCGCCGACGCTGATCATTTCCGAGCGGGGCGGCGAGGAGACGGCCGTGCGCGCCATCAAGGCCGGCGCATCCGACTACCTCAGGAAAGCGGATCTCAGCCCGGAGCGCTTCGCCTCGGCGATTCGCGATGCCATCGCCGACGCCCGCGAGACCCGACGTGACGTGGACTCGCTCCTCCTCACGCAGCCGCTCAGAGTGAGCGAGATCGGCCAGCCGCTCGACACGCAGGCGGTCGCGATCCCGGGTTACCGGGTGCTGCGCAGAATCGGCGAAGGAGGCATGTCGAAGGTGTATCTCGCCGAGCGCGACGAGGACGGGCTGCAGCTCGTTCTCAAGGTGCTCGACCCGCGGCTGCGTCGCGACGAGAACTTCCGGCAGCGATTCCTGCGCGAGTACAAGATCATCCAGCGGATCCAGAACGAGCACGTCGTGATGATTTTCGACGAGGGATTCACCGACGACTTTCCGTTTCTCGCGATGGAGTATTTTCCGGGTGGCGACCTCAATATGCGTATTCGCACCGGCCTGGGGTCGATGGGATCGCTGAAGGTACTGGTCCAGATCGCCAAGGCACTCGATGCGGTGCATTCCGCGGGCGTTGTGCACCGGGACCTCAAGCCTGCGAACATCATGTTCCGCACGAACGGTCGCCTGGCGATCCTCGATTTCGGACTGGCGCGCGAGCTCGATGCCACATCCACCCTCACCCAGCGCGGCATGGTGATGGCCACGCCGCTGTACATGAGCCCCGAGCAATGCCTCGGCCATACGCATGATCCCCGCGGCGACCTCTACAGTGTCGGCTGCATCCTCTTCGAGATGCTCACCGGCGAGACCCCCTATCAGGGCGACAATCCCTCGGCGCTTGCGTACCAGCACGTTCATGCGCCGACACCGGTTCTGCCGGCGGGTCTCTCCGGCTACCAGCCGCTGATCGACCGGCTCATGGCGAAGAAGCCGGACGATCGATTCGCGTCGGCCCGGGATCTGTTCGCCCACATCACCCACTAGCGCTTGTCACGCACATGACCAATCCCGTCGACCGCCAGTACCTCGATCTGATGCGTCACGTGCTGGAGCATGGTGCGAGCAAGTCGGACCGGACCGGTACGGGTACGCTCTCCGTATTCGGCGGGCAGCTACGCTTCGATCTGCGCGACCGCTTCCCGTTGCTGACCACCAAGAAGCTGCATCTCAAGTCGATCGTCTACGAGCTGCTGTGGTTTCTGCGCGGCGAGACCAACGTCCGCTGGCTGCAGCAGCACGGCGTGACGATCTGGGACGAGTGGGCCGACGCGAACGGCGAGCTCGGCCCGGTCTATGGCTACCAGTGGCGCAACTGGCCGACGCGCACGGGCGGCACCATCGACCAGATCGCCGCCGTCGTACAGTCACTGAAGGCGAATCCCGACTCACGCCGGCACATCGTGACGGCATGGAATCCGGCGGACGTGCCGAAGATGAAGCTGCCGCCGTGCCACGCCTTTTTCCAGTTCTACGTCGCGCGGGGCGAACTCTCCTGCCAGCTCTACCAGCGCAGCGCTGACATCTTTCTCGGCGTCCCCTTCAACATCGCCTCGTACGCGCTGCTCACGCTGATGATGGCGCAGGTGTGCGGTCTCAAGCCGGGCGAGTTCGTCCACACCCTGGGCGATGCGCACGTGTACGTGAATCACGTCGAGCAGGCGCGCGAACAGCTGTCCCGTACGCCCCGGGAGCTCCCGCGCATGCGTTTGAATCCCGCGGTGCGTGATATTTTCTCTTTTCAATACGAGGACTTGACGCTGGAGGGCTACGACCCGCATCCAGCGATCAAGGCCCCGATCGCCGTCTAGGGAAGCTCTGAATTTCCGGGTTTAGAGACGGGCGTGATTGCACATTGCGACATCAAGGTGTCGAAACAGCGGCACGAAGGCGACTCGCGTGCTGTTTGCTCCCCTTTTGGGGACCGCTTTGTGCCAT
>JBAVOG010000167.1:0-10295 GCA_049691875.1 Burkholderiales bacterium
TTGGTAATGCGCGTTCAGTCGTCGGGGTGTAGCTCAGCCTGGTAGAGTACTGCGTTCGGGACGCAGGTGTCGGAGGTTCGAATCCTCTCACCCCGACCATCCGATTTCCGACTTCTTCTGACCGTTCTCGACTGTTCCCGACCCCCGCTCCCGTAGTTTCGAAGCTCTCGGAAGTTTTTCCGGTGCCGGTGCAATAAGTCGCCAACCAATCGCCAAGTCGGACTTATGCAGCGGGTCCGCCACGGTCACTACCGTATAATTTCGCGCTAGCCTGGTTCGTGGCGCATAGCACCGTCGTTCAGCGATGGCATGGGTAAACTCCTGGTCCTGGTTCTCGTCGTGCTGGTGGCCTATGCCTTCGTGAAGGCACTGGCGGGAAAAGGCCGTGCATCGGGCGCGGGGCCCAAACAGCAAGCGGGCGAACGGATGGTCCCCTGCAGCCAGTGCGGGCTCAACCTTCCCGAGTCCGAGGCGCTCACGGAGGGCGCGCGCTACTTCTGCTGCGACGAGCATCGTCGCCAGTTTGGCCGGTGATGCGGCTTCTCGATACCGAGCGCTCATTCTGGCGACCCGCGTGGGAATCGCTGGCCACCGGACCGCCGGTCAGCGATTCGTTCTGGGTCTCGCTGCGATATTTCAACGCGTACCGCATCGCGGTGGCCGGCCTCCTGTTCGCCTCCGTCTTGTTCTACCAGGATCTGCTCGGACTGGGTGCGGAGGATTTGCGTCTCTACGCGGTGACCAGCGCCCTCTATCTGGCGACGGCCGTCGGCTTTCATGTGCTGTTGCGGCGCGCGCGCTACAATTTCGACGCCCAGCTCTCTGCGCACATCATCGTCGACGTCGTCGCGATCACGCTCCTGAGCCACGCGAGCGGAGGATTCCGGAGCGGACTTGCCGTCATGCTCCTGATATCGGTGGCTGCGGCAGGCCTGGTGAGCCGCGGGTCACAGCTGCTGGGCTACGCGGCACTCGCATCGATCGCGGTGCTTACCGAGCAGACCGTGTGGATTCTGCAGGACGAAGCGCCGCTTTCGTCGTATCTCCCGCCCGGCCTCATCTCGATCGGCTACTTCGCCACGGCAATGATCACCAGCCGGCTCGCCCAGCGCGTGATCACCAACGAGCGCGTCGCGCGCCAGCGAGGAATCGAGCTCGCGAATCAGCTGCGGATCAACGAGCTCGTGATCCAGGACGTCCAGGATGGTGTGGTCGTGGTCGACGCCAACGGTCTCGTGCGCCAGCACAACCGGCGGGTCGAAGAGCTGCTCGGCCGGAACGTGCCCGAGCTCGAGCAGATCGAGGGCTACTCACCGGAGCTCGCGGCGGTGCTCGCTGCGTGGCGCGCGGGCTCGGGTCTTGCGCAGCCGACACTCACCCTCGAGGATTCGGGCCGCAGCGTTCGCGCGCGCTTCGTCGAAGCCGGCCTCGCGGACGCGGAGCTGACCGTCATCTATCTCGAGGACATCTCCAAGCTGGAGGAGCAGGCGCGCCAGCTCAAGCTGGCGGCGCTAGGCAGGTTGACGGCCAACATCGCGCACGAGATTCGCAACCCGCTCGCCTCCGTCACGCACGCGGCGGAGCTCTTGCAGGAAGAGAATCGCGCGCCGCCGCGCGAGCGGTTGGTCCGGATCATCCAGGACAATGCCCGTCGCCTGAACCGGATGGTCCATGACGTGCTCGAGCTCAACCGGCGCGACCGGGTCCAGACCGAAGCGGTGCGGCTCGCGGCGTTCGTCTCCGCCTTTGTCGAGGAGTTTGCGCCGAGCGAGGGATTGCCGGCCAACGCCGTAGCCCTCGATCTGCAGGGCGATCCGGTCGTCGACTGCGACCGGGTTCACCTCAATCAGATTCTGTGGAACCTGGTGCGAAACGCGTGGCGGCACTCCGCCGGGAATCCGGGGAGCGTGCGGATCGTCGTCCTGCGTTCGGGCGGGCGGATCGAGCTGCACGTCGTCGACGACGGACCCGGAGTCCCGCGGGACCTTCAGGCACAGCTTTTCGAGCCGTTTTTCACGACCTTCAGCGCCGGAACCGGACTTGGCCTCTACATTGCGCGCGAGCTCGCCGCCGCAAACCGCGCGACGCTTGAGTACATCGATCGCGGGGCAGGCGCGGATTTTCGCCTGGCCTGGCAGGGGGACCGCACGTGAGCAAATCGGAGCGAAGAGGGACCATCAAGACCTCGGTGCTCGTGGTCGACGACGAGGCCGACATCCGCGAACTGCTCGAGCTGACCCTGATTCGCATGGGGCTCGGCGTCGAATCGGTGGGTAAACTGGCGGACGCGAAGGCACTGCTGCAGGACGGGCATTTCGATCTCTGCCTGACCGATATGCGGCTTCCCGACGGCGACGGTCTGGACCTCGTCCGCCATATCAACGCGCATTGCAACGATCTTCCGGTAGCCGTCATCACGGCCTATGGCAGCGCGGAAAACGCCGTCGCGGCACTCAAGGCCGGCGCATTCGACTATGTGAGCAAGCCGCTATCGCTCGAGCAGCTGCGCACGCTCGTGAAATCGGCCCTCAACCTTCCCCAGAAGGCGGTTCAGAAGCCGGCCGCCGGGCACCGGCTGCTCGGAGAGAGCCCGCCGATTCTGAATGTGCGTGCGATGATCGAGAAGCTCGCCCGCAGTCAGGCGCCGGTCTACATAACCGGCGAGTCCGGCAGTGGCAAGGAGCTTGCGGCGCGGCTGATCCACGAAAATGGTGCGCGCCGTGACAAGCCCTTCGTCCCGGTCAACTGCGGGGCAATTCCCGAGAACCTGATGGAAAGCGAGTTCTTCGGCTACCGCAAAGGCGCGTTCACGGGCGCTGAGCAGGACCGCGAGGGTTTCTTCCACGCCGCCACCGGTGGGACCCTGTTCCTGGACGAGGTCGCGGACCTGCCGTTGTCCATGCAGGTGAAGCTGCTGCGCGCGATCCAGGAGAAGCGCGTCCGCAAGGTCGGCGCGACCACCGAGGACATGGTCGACGTCCGCCTGATCTGCGCGACCCACCAGAACCTCTCGGCGCTGGTCGAGCAAGGCAAGTTCCGGCAGGACCTCTACTACCGGCTCGCAGTGATCGAATTGCGGATGCCTTCGCTGCGCGAGTGCCGCGAGGACGTGCCGCTGCTTGCCGAGGCGATTCTCGAGCGCCTGGGAAGCGAGTCCGGAACTGCGCGGGCCAGACTTTCCGCCGCCGCCGGCGAGGCGCTCCAGGGCTACGATTTCCCCGGTAACACGCGCGAGCTGGAGAACATCCTGGAGCGCGCCATCGCCCTCTCGGCCACCGATGAAATCGAGCGGGACGATCTGCAGCTGGCGCCACCGTCGTTCGCGCAGGAACCGCCCGGCCCCAACGCGAAGTGGCCCCTGCAGGACTATCTGGACCGGATCGAGCGCGAGGCGATCCTCGAGGCACTCGATCAGACGCGATTCAATCGCACTGCTGCGGCAAAGCTGCTGGGCATCACGTTCCGTGCACTGCGCTACCGGATGGAGCGTCTCGGTATCAATTGAGCCGACGCCTCTGCCGAAGCTGTGCATGCAGCGCGGCCTCGCGGGCGTCGGGGAAGCCGAATGACATGTCAGAAGGTCCGACTCCACTGACCGTCGACGCGCAGGGCGTCGCGAGCGGCACGCGCTTTGTCGCATCGCCGAATTTCGACGACCGGCCGGAGGGTGTAACGCCGACACTGTTGGTTTTGCACAACATCAGTCTTCCGCCTGGAATCTTCGGGGGCCGGGCGATTCTCGATCTGTTCGACAACTCGCTCGACTACGGCGCCCATCCGTACTTCGACGGACTGCGGGGGCTGCGGGTGTCCGCGCATTTCCTGATTCGGCGCGACGGCGAGCTGATCCAGTTCGTCGCATGTACGCGACGCGCCTGGCATGCCGGCCAATCGTCCTGGCGCGGACGCCCGCGGTGCAACGACTTCTCGCTGGGCGTGGAGCTGGAGGGTGGCGACGCCGTTTCCTACGAATCCGCGCAGTACGTCGAGTTGGTCCGCCTGACTCGCGCACTGCGCGCCCGCTATCCCTTGCCCGACATCGCCGGGCACTCCGACGTCTCGCCCGGTCGCAAGAGCGATCCCGGAGCGAGCTTCGACTGGCCGCGCTATCGGGCGCTGCTCGCGGAGCCGCGCTGAGACGCAGCGCAGCAAGCTTCGTTCCGTCTTGTTGATCCGACGCAGCGCGTGACTTCGCTTGCGAAGGCGCCGCGCGTTGGCGCGTCGCGCGCGACACGCGCTTTTCGTGAAGAACGTCACGCCGCGCGCGCAGCAACGGTCACGGCTGCGCAACGAGCGCGAAAAGGGCTTGCAAGACCAAGAGCCTGACCCTAGAATTAGTTGTGCGTTGTGTCTTGAGCACTATATATAGTGGTTACAGCGACCATGACCATCGGAGTGTAGGTGGTGGACGCAGTGGTGATCACTCGGAAGCTCGCCGCCGAGAGTAGTCGGACGGGTCCGACGCAGGCCGCACGCGCGGCGCAGAGGGTGGGCCGGAGAGCCCGAGACCAAAACAGGCTTAAAAGAGGGGATGGTTATGCAGATTGCTGGTGAGGCGGCCAAGACGCACTCCCGCGGCAGCGTTTCGCGCGCCGAGGTCGCCACTGCCGAGACCTCACCATATTCCGAGTACAAGATCATCCGGCGCAATGGCGCGGTAGTCGGATTCGAGCCGGCCAAGATCTCGGTTGCGATGACCAAGGCCTTTCTCGCTGTGAACGGCGGGCAGGGCGCTGCATCGGCACGGATTCGCGAACTCGTCGGTAACCTGACCGAGACCGTGGTCCGCGCGCTGATGCGCCGCCGACCGGGTGGCGGCACTTTTCACATCGAGGACATTCAGGATCAGGTCGAGCTCGTGCTGATGCGCTCCAGCGAGCATGAGGTGGCCCGTGCGTATGTGCTCTATCGGGAGAAGCGGGCCGAGGCGCGCGCCCAGGAGTCGGCGCAAAGGAAGGCGCAAAGCGCTGTACCGGTCCTGCACGTCACCGAGGGCGGTCAGCGCCGGGTGCTCGACACGCGGAGCCTGACGGCGCTCGTCGAATCGGCTTGCGAAGGGCTGGGAGAAGCCGTGATCGCCCGGCCGATCATCCAGGAGACGCTCAAGAACCTCTACGACGGCGTGCCCATGGAGGAGGTCCGGAAATCCGCGATCCTGTCCGCCCGCGCGTTGCTCGAAAAGGACCCCGCCTACAGCTACGTGACCGCCCGGTTGCTGCTCAACACCATGCGCCTCGAGGTGCTGGGGGACGAGGTGCAGCATGCCGAAATGGCGACACGCTACGCCGACTACTTCCCGCAATTCATCAAGCAGGGCATCGAAGCTGAGCTGCTCGACGAGCGGCTGGGCCGGTTCGACCTGCTCAAGCTCGGCTCCGCGCTCGATGCCGCGCGCGATCTCAAGTTCACCTATCTGGGGCTCCAGACCCTCTACGACCGCTATTTCCTGCACATCGATGGACGGCGGATCGAGCTGCCGCAGGCGTTCTTCATGCGGGTCGCCATGGGGCTGGCGCTGAACGAGATCAATCGCGAAGACCGGGCGATCGAGTTCTACGACGTTCTCTCGGCGTTCGACTACATGAGCTCGACGCCCACCCTGTTCAATTCCGGGACGCGCCGCTCACAGCTCTCGTCCTGCTACCTGACGACGGTCGGCGACGATCTCGACGCGATCTATGAAGCCATCAAGGAAAACGCGCTGCTGCAGAAGTTCGCCGGCGGGCTGGGCAACGACTGGACCCCGGTGCGCGCCCTCGGCGCACACATCAAGGGCACCAACGGCAAGTCGCAGGGCGTCGTGCCCTTCCTGAAGGTAGTCAACGACACCGCGGTGGCGGTGAACCAGGGCGGGAAACGCAAAGGGGCGGTCTGCTCGTATCTCGAGACCTGGCACCTCGACATCGAGGAATTCCTGGAGTTGCGCAAGAACACCGGAGACGACCGGCGGCGCACGCACGACATGAACACCGCGAACTGGATTCCGGACCTGTTCATGCGGCGCGTCATGGAGAACGCCGACTGGATGCTATTCTCCCCCTCGGACGTAGTGGACCTGCACGACAAGTATGGGCGCGAATTCGAAGCGACCTATACCCGGTACGAGGCGATGGCGGCTTCGGGCGAGCTCAAGCTCCACAAGAAGATACCCGCCGTGCAGCTCTGGCGCAAGATGCTGTCGATGCTGTTCGAGACCGGACATCCGTGGGTCACGTTCAAGGATCCCTGCAATATCCGGTCGCCGCAGCAGCACGTGGGCGTGGTGCACAGCTCCAATCTGTGCACCGAGATCACCCTCAACACGAGCGACCGGGAGATCGCAGTCTGCAACCTGGGGTCGGTGAATCTGGTCAATCACCTCGCCGACGGCCGGCTCGACCACGAGAAGCTGCGCCGGACGATCCGCACGGCGATGCGCATGCTCGACAACGTCATCGACATCAACTATTACGCGGTCGCCAAAGCGCGCAATTCCAATATCAAGCACCGGCCGGTGGGTTTGGGCCTGATGGGCTTCCAGGATTGTCTCCATGCCTTGCGGTTGCCCTACGATTCCCCGGAAGCGGTTGATTTCGCCGATCGGTCGACCGAGGCGATCGCATACAACGCCTTCCTGGCCTCGACCGAGCTGGCCGAGGAGCGCGGCCCCTACTCGAGCTTCAAGGGTTCGCTGTGGGATCGCGGGATCCTGCCGCAGGACACCCTTGCCTTGCTCCGCGCGGAGCGGGGTGGCTTCGTCGAGGTCGACACATCCGCGACCCTAGACTGGGACACGCTGCGGGAGCGGGTCCGCCAGTTCGGCATGCGCAACTCCAATTGCCTGGCCATTGCGCCGACGGCGACCATCGCGAACATCGTGGGGGTATCGGCCTCGATCGAGCCGACCTACCAGAATCTGTACGTCAAATCCAACCTGTCGGGCGAATTCACCGTGGTCAACGAATACCTGGTGGCGGACCTGAAGAAGCTCGGGATGTGGGACGAGGTCATGATCTCCGACCTGAAGTACTTCGATGGCAACCTGGCACGCATCGACCGGGTGCCGGCCGACCTGCGCCGCCTGTATGCCACCGCGTTCGAGATTGATCCCACGTGGCTGGTCGAGGCCGCCGCACGGCGGCAGAAGTGGATCGATCAGGCCCAGTCGCTCAACATCTACGTCGGCAACGCCTCGGGCAAGAAGCTCGACGACACGTACAAGCTGGCGTGGCTGCGCGGTCTCAAAACGACTTACTACCTGCGTTCGGTGGGGGCCACGCATGCCGAAAAATCGACAGTCAAGATCGGGCAGTTGAACGCCGTGCCCTCGGCGAGCGTCGCGAGCGGCGTGGCGGCGGAACCCGAAGACGGCGCACCGAAGTTCTGCTCCATCGATGACCCCGAGTGCGAGTCGTGTCAGTGACCGGCGGAACGAGATTACGGGAGCGAATGCATGCTGAGTTTTGACGACGACGCGGGCGCGGGGCCGATCACGGCGTTGGGCCTGCAGCCGACCACCGGTTTTGTCCCGGCCAATCTCCGGGCGAGCGGGTCTCCGGGGCCGTCCTCGTCTCCTTACCTTTCTCCTCCTCCAGCTCCTGCCGCACGCCAGGAAGACGCGGCCGATTTTCGCCGCATCCGGGTGGAGGACAAGCGCGTCATCAACGGGCGGACCGACGTCAACCAGCTCGTGCCGTTCAAGTACAAATGGGCCTGGGAAAAGTATCTCGCCGCGTGCGCCAATCACTGGATGCCGCAGGAGATCAACATGAGCCGTGACATCGCGCTCTGGCGCGACCGCGACGGCCTCACCGAGGACGAGCGGCGCGTCGTCAAGCGCAACCTCGGCTTCTTCGTGACCGCGGATTCGCTCGCCGCCAATAATATCGTCCTCGGCACGTACCGGCACATCTCTGCCCCGGAGTGCCGGCAGTACCTGCTCCGGCAGGCGTTCGAGGAGGCGATCCATACCCACGCCTACCAGTACATCGTCGAGAGCCTGGGGCTGGACGAGGGTGAAGTCTTCAACGCGTACCACGAGATCCCCAGCATTCGCGGCAAGGACGAGTTCCTGATTCCCTTCATCGACACGCTGACCGACCCCGGTTTCACGACGGGCACTCCGGAGGCGGATCAGCGCCTGTTGAAGAGCTTGATCGTCTTTGCGTGCGTGATGGAGGGGCTCTTCTTCTACGTCGGGTTCGCCCAGATTCTCTCTCTGGGGCGGCAGAACAAGATGACCGGGGCTGCAGAGCAGTACCAGTACATCCTGCGCGACGAGTCCATGCACTGCAACTTCGGGATCGACCTGATCAACCAGATCAAGCTCGAAAATCCGCATCTCTGGACGCAACAATTCCGCGAAGAGATCGCGGAACTCTTCCGCAAAGCGGTCGATCTCGAGTATCGTTACGCTGAAGATACGATGCCGAGGGGCGTTCTGGGCTTGAACGCACCCATGTTCAAGGAGTATCTTCGGTTCGTTGCGAATCGGCGTTGCCAGCAGATCGGCATCGAACAGCAATACCCGGGAGCGGCAAATCCGTTCCCGTGGATGAGTGAAATGGTCGATCTTAAGAAAGAGCGAAACTTCTTCGAGACACGCGTGATCGAGTATCAGACGGGAGGCGCCCTCAGTTGGGATTAGGCCGCTCCACCGTCTATTTGCGCTCAAAGAGTTTGCGCTCAGAGGGCCCTGCTGGCCGGGACTATGCTCCCGGCCTCCCGCCGTATCCCGGCGGAGAGCCAGAGCGCTCCTTCCCCGCGTTCCATCTTCTCTCCACACGCGTGGAGGACTTCCATTCGATGTCGGCGCCGATCTGGCCTCGACATTTTTGTTTGAGCCGCCGCATTTCCGCGTCGGCCAGGAATCTGACTGGACGGACTATGCGTCCGGCAGTCGGATACCCGGGCTAGAGCAGCCGGGTTTACGTTGGTGTGTTTGTTCAACCTAGTGAAAGGAGTTTGAAAATGGCAACGAAGAAAAAAGCGAAGAAAGCGGCGAAGAAGGCCAAGAAGGCCGTCAAGAAGTCTGCGAAGAAATCCAAGAAGCGCAGATCAACGAAGAAGAAAGCTGCTAAGAAGTCCAAGAAGCGCAGATCAGCAGCTAAGAAGAAGTCTTCGAAGAAGAAGGCCATAAAGAAGAAGGCGTCGAAGAAGAAGCGAAAGGCGCCCAAGAAGAAAGCAGCTAAGAAGCCCGCGAAAAAGGCGGGAAAGAAAAAGGCTGCTCGGCCCGCCAGAAAGAAGGCGGCCGGATCCGCGAAAGCGGCCAGATCCGCAAGGAAACCGGCAACGCCGGCGCCGGCGATGGCTCCTGCAGCTTCGTCGACCGCAGCAGCGCCCGGGGCGAAGACCGCCCTGAATCCTGCGGCAGCGTGGCCCTTCCCAACCGGGTCTAGGCCTTAAGGCGGGTGTCGAATGGTCTGCGGTCGTCCCCTGTGCAGGCAGGGGGTGGACCGCAGACATTCGGCTTTGGTGTGTTTGTCCCCGGCATTGCTGCCGATCGACGCTGGCGATTTTACCAGCCGGTCGGCAGTGGGCCGGGGACGCTTAACCCCAAAATTTTTTTATTGTGCATCGCAGCACCAAGCCTTTGAACAGGCTAGGGATTCCTACTCGCCCGATTTTCGTAAGATATTCATTAGGCTAGCATTTCCGCCTAATTTCGGATATTCTTCGCGGCGTAAACCGTAGGCTGTACTACCGGTCGGGGGGGCCGGGGAGGATCAGGCATGCGGTGGTCAAGCGGTTCCGGCGCCGATGCCCCTCAGCGAGCAGCCGGTCCGACCTATAACGACTACACCTGTCGCGGTAGCATTGGGGCATCAGGCGGCACGCCTCGAGGGGGACTCGTGGCGTGCCAATTGCATCGATGCGGCTTGCGCGCACCCGCGAGTCGCCGCGATTGGAGGACACATCGTATGAAGATTACCGACATCAAGGGTCATGTCCGCATTGCCGGGGAAGCGCTTGTCGCGACCTTGCACCGTGTTCTGGCGGTGTTCGGTCTCGCTGTGCTGCTCTTTGTCGCCGTTTATGGCACGGAATCGTGGCCGCGCGCGGCGGCGAGCAGCGCACCGCTCGGGTTTGGCGCCTGGAGAGGCAGCGAGATCACCGACCCGGGTCCGCCCCTCGAATCCGCATCGGGTCGCCAAGCATTCGAGAGCGGGCGGCAGCATGTGCTGGCGACCTACCTCGCGCGTCGCTACCGAGTGTCGGATGTGGCGACGAAGGAACTGGTCGGAGCCGCTTTCCGCGCGGCAGAGCTGACCAATCTCGATCCGCTGTTGATCCTCGCAGTGGCGGCGGTGGAGTCC
>JBAVOG010000168.1:0-1651 GCA_049691875.1 Burkholderiales bacterium
GCGACGCTCGCCTTCCTGGCAAGCCGGTTCCTGTTTCGCGACTGGGTGCAGGGCAGATTCGGCGACAAGCTGCGCGCCATCAACGAGGGCATGGCCCGCGAAGGAGCGTTCTACCTCTTCACGCTGCGGCTGGTTCCGCTGTTCCCGTTCTTCGTCATCAATCTCGTCATGGGGCTGACGCCCCTGCGGACGCGAACGTTCTACTGGGTCAGTCAGCTCGGCATGCTCGCCGGAACAATCGTCTACGTGAATGCAGGCACCCAGATCGCGCGTATCGATTCACTGCAGGGCATCCTGTCGCCCGGGCTGCTGATCTCGTTCGCGCTGCTCGGGGTGTTTCCGCTCATCGCGAGGCGGATCGTCGCGTTCTTCCGCGCACGGAAGGTCTACAGGCGTTGGCAGAAGCCGGCGGCGTTCGACAGGAACGTCGTCGTGATCGGCGCGGGCTCGGCCGGGCTCGTCGCGGCCTACATCTCCGCCGCAGTCAGGGCGAAGGTCACGATCGTGGAGAAGCACCAGATGGGGGGCGACTGCCTCAACACGGGTTGTGTGCCCTCGAAGGCGCTGATCCGGTCCGCGAAGCTTCTGTCGCATGTTCGTCGTGCGAAGGAGTTCGGCATCCGATCGGCGACGGCGGACTTCGATTTCGCGGACGTCATGGAACGCGTGCAGCGGGTCGTGAGAACGGTCGAGCCGCACGACTCGGCCGAGCGGTACACCCGCCTTGGCGTCGAGGTTCTCGCGGGGGAGGCACGCATCACCTCGCCGTGGACAGTCGAAGTCAAGACTGCCGAGGGGACGCAATCGTTGACCACGCGCGCCATCGTGATCGCTGCGGGCGCACGCCCGTTCGTGCCGCCCTTTCCGGGGATCGAGGAGGTCGGGTACCTGACCTCGGATAATGTGTGGCAATTGCGCACTCTGCCGAAGCGGCTGGTCGTGCTGGGCGGCGGACCGATCGGTTCGGAGCTGACACAAGCCTTTGCCCGCCTCGGAGCGAAGGTCACGCAGGTCGAGATGCTGCCGCGCATCCTGATCCGCGAAGATCCGGAAGTCTCCGAAATGGTGACCGGGCGTTTCCGCGCCGAGGGCATCGAGGTGCTCCTGGAGCACAAGGCGAAGGCGTTCCGTGTCGAGAACGGCGAAAAGGTCATGCTCGCCGAGCACGCCGGGCGCGAGGTGCGCATTCCGTTCGATGCGGTGCTTGTCGCAGTGGGGCGCGTGGCCAATACCCAGGGATACGGACTCGAAGAACTCGGCATCGGCACGACCAGGGCACGCACGGTCGAGGCGAACGAGTATCTCGAGACAATCTATCCCAACATCTACGCGTGCGGGGACGTGGTCGGGCCATTCCAGTTCACCCACACCGCGGCTCATCAGGCCTGGTTTGCCGCCGTCAATGCTCTGTTCGGCACGTTCCGCAAGTTCAAGGCGGACTACTCAGTGATCCCCTGGGCGACTTTCACCGAGCCCGAGGTGGCGCGCGTCGGCCTGAACGAGACCGAGGCCCGCGACAGGCGCATCGCGCACGAAGTCACGACCTATGGCATCGACGATCTCGACCGGGCAATCGCCGACGAAGAGGCGCACGGATTCGTGAAGGTGCTCACGGTGCCGGGCAAGGACAAGATACTCGGCGTGACAATAG
>JBAVOG010000169.1:0-3335 GCA_049691875.1 Burkholderiales bacterium
CCGCTCCAGGGCGTCGAGCGGCAAGGCATCGACCTTGGCCAGCCGTTCCGGGGCTGCGGCTTCGGCGCGCACCGAGCGCAGCTCACGCTCGAGCTGCTGAATCGACTCCTCCGCGCCGTCTGCGGCCTTTCTCATCTCCGCGGCCTCCGTGCGGAGACTGCTCGCGCTCTCGAGCGCCGTGATCGCGTTCTTGTAAGCCTCGACGATCTGGGCCTTGAGCGTCGGTTCGACATCCTGTCGGGCCAGTGCGTCGGAGAGCCGACCCTTCATTGCCTCGATTGAAGTGCGTTCGGCGTCAGGGGCCGTCTGCGCCGCGACGGGTCCGGTGAAACCGATCGACACGAATGCACTGCAGCACGCCAGGACCCAGGCGGCAATCATTCTCGGCAGTGCGCGCTTCATTCGCTGATCAGTGTGATACATCGCTGGCCGCGTAGTGTAGCGTGTTGGCAGTGGCCGGCACGCGCGTCGGCCGCCTGTCGACGGGCCCCTCCCCGGCGAGGCGCCACCCGCTTTCCGCTAAAATCGCTCTCTTCCGGAAATCGAGGCCATGCCCATGCCCGCTGTCAGCCGCCGCACCGCCGAGCTCGGCACCGAGAACGCATTCGTCGTGCTGGCCGAAGTGACCGCCCTCGTTCGTCAGGGCAAGGACATCATTTCGTTCTGCATCGGTCAGCCCGATTTCGCCACGCCCGCAAACATCCAGGATGCGGCGATCCGCGCGATCAAGGACGGCAAGCACGGCTATACGCCGTCCGCCGGCATCGGGGAGCTTCGCGAGGCGGCCGCCCGATACATGGGCGACATGCGCGGACTCGAGATCGATCCGGATCATGTCGTCATCGGCGCAGGCGCGAAGCCGTTCATCGCCTACGCCATTCTCTGCACCACCGATTACGGTGTCGGCGACGAGGTGATCTACCCGAACCCGGGTTTCCCGATCTACGAATCGCAGATCCGCGCCTGCGGCGCGGCGCCGGTGCCGTTGCATTTGCGTGAGGCACGCAGCTTTGCCTTCGACCCCGTAGATCTCGAGGCGCGCATCACGCCGAAGACGCGGCTCGTCATCCTGAACTCGCCGCACAATCCGACCGGCGGCATCCTCACCCGCATGGATCTTGCGGACATCGCAGCGATACTGCGCAGGCACCCCGATGTCTGGGTGTACTCCGACGAGATCTACTCGCGGCTCTGCTACGCGGGCGAATTCGCGTCGATCGCCTCGTTTCCGGACATGTACGAGCGAACCATCATCTCCGACGGCGCCTCGAAGACCTGGGCGATGACCGGCTGGCGGCTGGGCTTTGCGTCCAACCCGGTCCTTGCGGGCGAGTTCACGCGGTGGGTGACGAACACCGACTCGTGCGCGTCACAGATCTCCCAGTGGGCCGCGCTCGAGGCGATCGTCGGCCCGCAAGCGGACGCCAAGCGCATGCGCGAGTCGTTCCTGGCGCGGCGCGACTTGATCGTCGGCCTGCTCAACGGCGTTCCGGGGGTGCAGTGCCAGACGCCGGGCGGCGCATTCTACGCGTGGCCCAACGTCACGGAGGCGTGCCGCATGATCGGCGCCGCGGATTCCGAGGAGTTCAGAAAGCGGCTGTTGAACGAGGCCGGCGTTGCGGTGCTGGCGGACATTCACTTCGGAATGCGCGTGCCGGGCGAAGGCCAGCACATCCGGTTCAGCTACGCCGCATCGAACCAGGCGATCGAGGCGGGCATAGGCAGGATGGCCACGTTCATCCGCCGGAACACCCGCGCCGCAGCGTGAATGACACGTCCGGGGAGACCGCGCGGGTCTGGAAGCCGAGCGTCACCGTCGCGGCCGTGATCGAGCGCGACGGGGCGTTCCTCCTCGTAGAGGAGGAGGCGCAAGGCCGCATCGTCTTCAATCAGCCGGCGGGACACTGGGAGCCCGGCGAGTCGCTGGCCGACGCGTGCGCGAGGGAGACGCTCGAGGAGACTGCGCACCACTTTCGGCCCGACGAGCTGCTGGGTGTCTACCGCTGGCACTTTCCGGAGGCGGACGTCACGTTCCTGCGGTTCGCGTTCCGTGGCGCGGTCACCGGTCACGACCCGGATCGCGCGCTCGACAAGGAGATTCGTCGCGCTGTCTGGCTGTCCCCGGACCAGATCCGCGCCCTGCGGGCGCGGCATCGCAGCCCGCTCGTGCTCGCGTGCGTCGAGGACTACCTGGCGGGCAGGCGCTTTCCGCTCGATCTCATCAGGCACTACGAATGACCGAACGTATCGTGGTGGGAATGTCCGGCGGCGTGGATTCGTCGGTGGCCGCGCTACTGCTCAAGCGGCAGGGGTACGAGGTCGTCGGCCTGTTCATGAAGAACTGGGAAGACGACGACGATGACGAGTACTGCTCGACGCGCCAGGATCTCGTCGATGTCGCTTCGGTGGCGGACGTCATCGGCATCGGGCTGGAAGTCGTCAATTTCTCGGTCGAGTACCGGGAGCGCGTGTTCAGCGAGTTCCTGCGCGAGTATTCGGCCGGGCGCACGCCGAATCCGGATGTCCTGTGCAACGCAGAGATCAAGTTCCGCGCGTTTCTCGATCACGCGGTTGCAATGGGCGCGCAGCGCATCGCGACCGGCCATTACGCGGGCGTGCGCGCGGCTCCGGAGGAGGGCGGGAGCCGCCACGAGCTGCTCAAGGCCGTCGACCGCGCCAAGGATCAGAGCTATTTCCTGCACCGGCTGACCCAGGAGCAGCTTGCGCGCGTCGTGTTTCCGCTTGCAGTGCTGAGGAAGCCGGACGTGCGGCGCATCGCCCGGGAAGCGCGCCTTCCGGTCGCCGAAAAGAAGGACTCGACCGGCATCTGCTTCATCGGCGAGCGCCCGTTTCGGGAGTTCCTCAATCGCTATCTGCCGCGCACTCCGGGCGCCATGCGCACGCCCGAAGGCCGCGTGATCGGCGAGCACATCGGGTTGGCGTTCTACACCATCGGCCAGCGAAAGGGCATCGGCATTGGCGGCATGAAAGACACCACGGCGCCGGGCGAGCCATGGTACGTGGCGGCGAAGGACATGGCACGCAACGAGCTGATCGTGGTGCAAGGTCACGACCATTCTCTGTTGAAGCGCGACCGCCTCGTCGCCCAGGATCTCGCATGGGTTGCAGGCGCGCCGCCGGAAACGCGGCGCGATTACACGGCCAAGACCCGCTATCGGCAAGCCGATGCGCAGTGCCACATCGCCGGGATGGACGCGGAAACGCTGACCGTCGAGTTCGATGCGCCGCAGTGGGCCGTGACACCCGGGCAGTCGGTCGTCGTGTACCGCGACGAGGTGTGTCTTGGTGGGGGGGTAATTCAGTGACGTGATTTG
>JBAVOG010000170.1:0-2081 GCA_049691875.1 Burkholderiales bacterium
GGTATGCCCTCTGAGGATTCGCCAGCGTTGGGCCGGGACGAGAGCTTGGATCGTATCCCCTCGAGAACCTGGGCGGTGCGCGGAGACTTCTCGTCTACCGTCAATCCGCTGAGGTCGATGGCGTGCAGGTGGGTAAAGCTGCGCGGCGGTAACTCCCTGTCCAGCGAAACCGTGACCAGCGCATTCCGCGCCATCGCAGCGCGTGCCTCGCCTTTGACCTCCGGGGAATCAACGGAGTCGGGCGACCAGACTGCCAACACACAGGGAATGGCCGCCAGGACGTTGTCGATCTCCTTGTCCCAGTCGAGTCCGGCGGGCCGTTCGTAGGCCACCCATACTTCGATGCCCTGCAACCGGAGCCATTGGACGATCGTCCGCACTCGCGGCTCGTCTTTGTTCGAGTAGGCAACGAATACGTCCATCAGCGCTCCGGCAGCGGAGTTCAGGCTCAGCGCAACGACGTCCGCCGAGCGCGAGAACTGCGGCGAGCGAGCCGCGGAGTCCGCCCGCTAATAGGTCGGGGCGACCTTTGCCAAATGACGTTGAGCCGGATCAGCAACCAGGATACCCGCACAGGATCTCGACGCATTCGGCGATCGCCTTGCGCGCGCGTTCTGTCAGGTCCTCTGCCGAGGCGCTGCTGATCGGATGCTCGATGACGACGAACCGGTAGCCCTCGGCGCCGAGCACGCGCGCCATCAGTGCTGCGGCACCCACGAAATTCGACGTCATGATGCCCGCAGAGGGAAGCCCCATCCGCTCGCCGGTGATGGCATCGTGCAAACTGCACGACGAGCAGCTCCCTCAGTCGCCGACACCGGAAATCAGGGCCTGCCAGCGCTCGGCCTCGCTCATGATCTCCGCCTCGGCCGGCGCACTGTAGTTGGCCTTGGTCAGGCGCACGACATCGGCGACGCCATAACGCTCGCGGAGCTCGCGCTCGACCGCGTGGAAGAATGGCTGAGTGCCCTTCTTGCCGTTCGACACGATGCCGACGGTCACACCTCTCAGCGTGGCGAGCCGGTTCGCCGGCGCAAACGGGGCCGCGCCGGATTCGTGCGTAGGATCGAGGATTTCGATGCTCACCGGACACCTCGTCAGACCGCGCAATCGACACAGGCACCGATCGCCAGCGTCACGGCCCGGCTCTTGTTGCCGTACCACGGCGGGATCACCGCACCGAAGCCGCCAGCCGGGCCACCGGCTGCGATCACGAGCACGTCGTCCGGACAGGTGAACGCGGCATACTCCCGGTCGCCGCGCTCGCCGACCACCGCGCCCTTGCCGCATTCGCTCCACTCGCTGCGGCGGATGCGCGCGTTGCGACATACGTACGCCTGCACGCCTGCCTTCGACCAGCCAGCGCGTTCGAAGTGCGCCCGGAGCTGCGGCGGCACGACGAGCGCGTAGTTTCCCGGCCAGATCGAGTAGTGGCGCATGTTCGCCCGGATCTCCGCGACGAATGTATCCAGAATCTCCTCGGGCTGCGTCGACCACTCGTTCATCAGCTGGCGCGGCGCACCGGCTGCCATGACGGTCACCGCCGAGGCCTGAGGCGGGACGCCTCGCAGCTCGGCCAGCGGCAGCCAGGGCGAATGCTCCTCGTCCTCGGCGACGCAATAGCTGATCTTGCCAGGGTGCCCGAGCGTCGAGCGGTCGATCTCGCCGGGACGCGCGTCGAGCAAATTGCACAGGATCAGCCGGATCGAGCGCCCGATCACCGTCGTCGCGCGGTCGCTCGGCCCGAGCGCATTGAACGACCCGCTCATGCCGAGCTCGGTGCGAATGGGACCGTTCACCACGATGAGGATCGCGCAGCCGCCGGTGCTCGCCGTCGCACCGTGCAGCAGGAACGGCTCCTGCAACATCGCGGTGAACGCGGCGACCACGACCGGGAAATGCATCGGCAGGCAGCCCGCCATCACCGCGTTGACCGCGAGTTTTTCCGCGGTGATCGCGCGCTGGCGCACCGGCTCAATGCCCAGCAGCTGATCGGGCGGCATCAGCACCCATTCGAGGCAGGCCTCGACCGCCTGCGGCGTCGGCGGCACGATCGGCAGTCCGTCGGTCCAGCCGCGGCT
>JBAVOG010000171.1:0-2948 GCA_049691875.1 Burkholderiales bacterium
GGCGAGATGGAAGACAAAGGACGCATCGGCTCGATCTACTACAACCGGGGCGTCGTACTGGGCATCGTCACCGCCGAAGCCATTCGCACTGCCCAGGACCATTTCGGCAAAGGCAAGTCGATGACCGGCGAGCAGATCCAGTGGGCCCTGGAGCACTTGAACATCGACGCGGCGCGCCTGAAAGCCCTGGGCGCGACCGGTTTCATGCAGCCGCTCAAGACGAGTTGCTTCGACCACGAAGGCGGCGGCCAGGTGAAATTTCAGCAATGGGACGGCAGCAAGTGGGTTCCCATCACCGACTGGATCGCCTCCGACCAGGACCTGGTGCGGCCAATGATCGAGGCCTCGGCAGCCGCCTACGCAAAAGAGAAGGGAATCATGCCGCGCGATTGCCCGAAGCCCTGAGTCCGGGTCCTACTTGGCGACGGTGCGGCGCTCCAGGCTTGGAAACGCCTGTCCGCGCGCAAGCAATGCCTCGAAGTATTCGATCGTTTTCTTGAGCCCGAACTCGAGCGGCGTGCTTGGCGCCCAGCCCAGCGTCGACTTGGCTCGGGAAAGATCGGGCTGGCGCTGCTTCGGATCGTCTTCCGGCAGACGGTGATGCTCGATCACCGAGCGCGATCCGGTCATGGAGATGACCCGGTTGGCCAGGTCCTGCACCGTGATCTCGGACGCGTTGCCGAGGTTGATCGGGCCGGTCACTTCGTCGGGAGTCGCCATCAACCGCACGAGCCCATCGACCAGATCGTCGACGTAGCAGAATGAGCGCGTCTGCTCACCGCTGCCGTACAGCGTGATCGGTGCATTCCGAAGTGCCTGCACGATGAAGTTCGAGACGACGCGACCGTCGTTGACGTGCATGCGCGGGCCGTAGGTGTTGAAGATTCGCGCCACCTTGATGTTCAGCTCGTGCTGGCGGCGGTAGTCGAAGAAGAGCGTCTCTGCACAACGCTTTCCCTCGTCGTAGCATGAACGGACGCCGATCGGATTCACCCGCCCCCAGTATTCCTCGGGTTGCGGGTGTACCTCGGGATCGCCGTACACCTCGCTGGTGGAGGCCTGCAGGATGGACGCGCGCAGGCGTTTGGCCAGCCCCAGCATGTTGATCGCGCCGTGCACGGACGTCTTGGTCGTCTGCACCGGATCGAACTGGTAGTGCACGGGCGCTGCCGGACAGGCCAGGTTGTAGATCTCGTCCACCTCGACGTACAGGGGGAAGGTGACGTCGTGCCGGTTGAGCTCGAAATTCCGATTGTCCAGGAGGCTCGATATGTTCTTCTTGCTCCCGGTATAGAAGTTGTCCACGCACAGGACGTCGTGGCCGTCTGCGAGTAGCCGTTCGCAAAGGTGCGATCCGATGAACCCCGCGCCGCCGGTTACCAGTATCCGCTTCATGATCGGCTGTCCGCCTCCCTCAAGCTCAGTCCTCGGCTATCAGCCGGTACTCACGTCCGCCCCAGCGCACGGGACGATTCTTGACCAGATCCGCCGCGCCCTGCCAGAGCACGCAGGCCACCACCGCCGCGCCGATCGGGCTCAGGGCAACGTCCCGAACCCGTGCCCGGCAGGCACGAAAGACCATTGCGAACGCCACGACCTGCGCAGCGACGCCCCATGCGACGACCCCGGCCGCCCAGAGAAACGTCGCGTGACCGGCGGCCGCGCCGGTTGTGAGCGCCGCAATCTGGACAATGGGGGTGCCGACTCCCAGCATCAGGACGACCAGCGCTTTCTTGCGGAGACGCCGCACGCGCCGCTTGTTCGCCTCGATGAATATCCGCTTCCAGCCCTCGCGAAACGCGACGAAGGACGAATACATGTGCACCTCGAGCATGTCCGCGGCCAATGCCAGGCCGACCCGGGCGCCACTCGCGTCGACCAGCCGCGCGAACGCAATGTCCTCGAGGAGATCGTGCTTCGTCGCAGCGTGGCCGCCGATGCGTTCGTAGACACCGCGCTCGAACAGCAGAAACTGCCCGTTGGCGAAAGGTCGCCTGCGGTACTCGCGATTGACCTTGTCGATCGGATACATCTGCATCAGCGTCAGCGCCGCGATCGGCTGCACGATCCGCTCGTACCACGTAACGGCGACGACGCGCGGCAGCAACGTCAGGAGGCCGCGCCGGTCCCGGCGCATCAGGCCCATTGCGGCGCGCACGAGCGCCGGCTCGAATCGAACGTCGGCATCCGTGAAGAGCAGATATTTTCCGCGTGCGGCATCGGCGCCGACGCGCGCCGCATTGCACTTCCCCGCCCAGTCGGGCGGGCATGCGGTGTTCTCGATGATACGCAGGCGCGAATCGCGCTCGGCGAACGGACGCAACAGCGCGAGCGTGCGGTCGCTGCAGCGATCCAGCACCACGACGATCTCGAGCTCGGGATAGTCGCTCGCGAGCAGGCTCGTGACGCAGTTCTCGATGACCCGCTCCTCGTTATTGGCGGGAACGACGATCGACACGAGCGGCCACCCGTCGCTGGGAGCCGCCGCTGCAAGCCCGTCGCCGATCCGGGGCGCGCGCAAGAAGACCTGGGCGATGCGAATGGCGAGAAAAGTTAAGAACAGCGCTGCGAGTGCGCCGCAGGCGACGAGCATCCAGCTCAGATACACCGTCGCCGAGGAATTCGCCGCGTCCACCCTCGCGAGTCTAGCTGATCGCCGCTACAGCGGCGCATTGCCTTCGGCGAGCATGGCGGCGTCGGGGCTACGCCTGTCGTACGCTTCTCGGAGCGGCCGGAGTCCGGAGCAAAGCCGGGAGGACCTTCCGCACGTGGGGCTGGCGGGGTGCTCGGCTACAATGACCCTTCGATTCCGCGTCCGGTACGCTCATGTCCGCCATCAAGACAGCTCTCAACGCCCGCTCCGCGGAATTCCGCGAGAACCAGGCCGCAATGGGCCGGCTGGTCGCCGACCTGCGCGATCGGGTCGCGGAGGTATCGCTGGGCGGCGG
>JBAVOG010000172.1:0-12530 GCA_049691875.1 Burkholderiales bacterium
CGGCTGGTGGGTGCTGAGAGGCTCGAACTCCCGACATTCGCCTTGTAAGGGCGACGCTCTACCAGCTGAGCTAAGCACCCCTTCCCGGGAGCCCGAGGGTCACGGCGCCGCGTCCATCCCGAGTCGATCAAACTGGCCGAGCCGTCACCGACCGTCCCTCGCAAACACCACCCGACAACACCCCTACCGGGAGAAAACTCCACCCCCGAAAAGGGCGCTCAGTTTATCGCATCCTTGAGGGCTTTGCCAGGTCGGAATTTCGGTACTCGCGCCGCCCGGATCCTGATCGTTTCGCCGGTCTGCGGATTGCGGCCTGCGCGCGCCTCCCGCTTGCCGACATAGAAGGTGCCGAAGCCGACGATGGTCACCGATCCGCCCTTCTTCAGGGCGGTCTTGATGCTTGCGACCGCTGCGTCCAGGGCGCGCTGCGCGGCGGCCTTGGAAATGTCCGCGGATCGCGCGATGTGATCGATCATCTCGCTCTTGTTCACTGCGTTCTCCCTCTTGGTAAGTCCTGTCGCGATCTTCGGCAGCTCCGCAACACGCGGAGAAGGGGCCTTATAGCAATCGGCTTCTCGGCATGTCAAGGAGACAGGACGTTGGAATATGACACCGGGCTTGCATCGGCCCTGCCGATCGCTCGCTCAGCGGCATTCGAACTCGATTCGTTCCGCCCCTTCGTTGCGCGGGCTCTGACCGATCCCGATGACGCCGTGACCGCCCAGAATCTGTTCCTCGCGACGCAGCACGACTTCCTCGCTCCCGGCCATTCCCACCCACGTGCCGTTGGCGCTGTGATCGACCAGCACGAACTTGTCGCGGCGACGCTCGATATGGGCGTGGAGCCGCGAGGCGCGGCGATCCGCGATCACGATTTCGCATCCTGCGTCACGCCCGAGTCTCACCGATGCCAGCCCTCCCTCCTCCATCGCGATGTCGCGGCCGTCGTGCCTGAGGACGAGTCGGGTGGAACGTTCCGTCCCGAACCGCGTCCCGAGCATGGTCAGGTCTTCCCCTTCCTGCCACAGGACCTCGTAGATCGAGAGCGTGGCCTGCTTGCCCTTGACCGGGACACGGTCGAGCAGGCGGGTGTACTCGCGTGCGGTCGGCGACAGGCGCCCGACCGTGTCCTCGGTGGTGAGTATTTCGGCGACGCGTGCCAGCCCCGCCACCCGCGCGGCGACGTTCACCGTGTCGCCGTACAGATCACCGGAATTTTCGATCACCGGACCGTAGTGGCAGCCCACGTGGATGCCCAGGTCCAGGTTCCCCATCGCGCGCTGGCCCTCGATGCGCTCCTGCATGGTGCGCGCCGCTCCCAGGGCGGTTTCGGCCACCTCGAATGCGCACATCAGTCCGTCGCCCACGCCCTTGACGACGCGCCCCCCGGACTCCCGGGTGACGTCCTGCAGTATCGCAAGCACCTGCGCGACACGATCGAGTGCGGGCTCGTCACCGAGAGCCTCGTAGAGCCGCGTGCTCCCGCTGATGTCGACGAAGACCACCACGCATTCGCTATGGAGGGACTCGACCTGGACGGATTCCATCGCGATCTCCCGTGAGCCGCCTGTGTGCGAGTATACGGGAGGATTTTCGCGTCCCCCGTCGAATGTCGCCCGCCGGGCGTTTCACGTGGATTGACAGCCTTTCAGGCGACCGCCTAGAGTAACGTGCTTGCACGGCCGGCGAACCGGCCGAAGGCATTGCGAACGGCGGCTTTTCGGGAGACATCCGCTTGCACGCAATTTCATCGGTATGCGGGACACTTGCATTGCTGGCGGCGGTGCTCGTCCCGCTCACGGCCACTGGTCATGAGTCCGTCGCAACGGCGACACTTGCCGAGGGTGAGGCGGTGCTCATCGACGGCGCGCACGGGTTCGCTGGCAGACCGCCCGAGCCCCGCGTTCATCGCGGCGACCTCGACCGAGTGCCGGGACATGGTGCCGCCGCGGTACGCGAGGCCGAAGGCCCGGGATATTCGGCCCAAACCCGGGTCGGGGTACACCTAGTCCGACGTCTCGGACTGGCTGAATGGAGACCCGGAGGTTCGCCACGCGCTGACGACATATGTGCGAGCGAAAGCGGCCGATCCCGAGTTTAGCGCGGCGCTGATCCGGAACATGGCGCATCATCAGGAACGGATCAAGGTTCGGGGGCACTAACAGGCAGGGCCCGGCCGGCGTGAATGACCTGCGCTCCGGTGGAATCGCGGCGGGAGAACGGGGCGACGCTTTGGGCAGACTCGACAGCAAGCACAATACGCGGAGGCAAGGATGAAGCTCATCCTCAAGTTCAACCTAGTATTCATCGTGGTGTTCCTCGCCGGCCTGGCGGCGGCGGGCTACGTTTCCTGGACCCTGCTGCAGCAGAACGCGCGCGATGAAATCGTGCAGAACGCGCGCATCGTCATGGAGGCTGCGCTTTCGACCCGCAGCTACACGTCGGGCCAGGTGCGGCCGCTGCTCGTGACCCAGATGAAGTACACCTTCCTGCCCCAGTCGGTGCCGGCCTACTCCGCGACCGAGATTCTGACCGGGCTAAAGAAGAACTTCCCGGAGTACAGCTACAAGGAGGCCACGCTCAATCCGACCAACCCGCGCGACCGGGCCGCCGATTGGGAGTCCGACGTCGTCAACCAGTTCCGCGGCGGCGGGGACAACCACGAGCTCGTCGGGGAGCGCGACACGCCGACCGGGCGCTCGTTGTACATCGCCCGGCCGATCAAGATCACCGATCCCGCCTGCCTCACCTGCCATTCGACCATCGAGGCGGCGCCGAAGACCATGGTGGATCGCTATGGGCCGGCGAACGGCTTCGGATGGCGCCTGAACGAAGTGGTCGGCGCCCAGATCGTCTCTGTTCCGATGGCCGTCCCGATCCATCGCGCCGAAGCGGCGTTCCGCGTGTTCATGATCTCACTTGCGGTGGTTTTCGTGACGATTGGCCTTGCGCTGAACCTGATGCTCTGGACAATGGTCATTCACCCGGTTGCCCGCCTGTCGAAGATCGCCGACCAGGTGAGCCTGGGCGACCTCGAAGCGCCTGAGTTCACGACGCGCAGCCGCGACGAGATCGGCACCCTCGCATCGTCGTTCGACCGGATGCGCAAGAGCCTTGTGCAGGCGATGAAGATGCTGGAAGCGTGACGGACATTGCAGGGAGGATGGCATTGACGGGAATCAGTCGCCCATGAATCAGCCGCTGCGCTTCGGGAAATACGAAGTCTCCGAGGTGCTCGGCAAGGGGGCAATGGGGGTCGTCTACAAGGCATTCGATCCCAACATCCGTCGCCCGGTCGCAATCAAGACCATCCGCAAGGAGATCATCGACGACGACCGGGCAGGTACGCTCGTTGCCCGCTTCAAGAACGAGGCGCAGGCGGCCGGCAGGCTCTCGCACCCGGGCATCGTTGCCGTCTACGAATACGGCGAGGATGAGGACGTCGCGTACATCGCGATGGAGTACGTGCAGAGCAACCCGCTCCGCGAATACTTCAATCGCGGGACGCGGTTCGAGGAACGCGACGCCGTAAGCGTCATGGCGCAGCTGCTCGATGCGCTCGAGTACGCGCACGAGCAAGGCGTCTGGCACCGCGACATCAAGCCGGCCAACATACTCATCATGACCAACGGCCGCCTGAAGGTGGCCGACTTCGGCATCGCCCGGATCGACACCTCGAACCTGACACAGACCGGTGCGGTGATGGGCACACCTGGCTATATGGCCCCGGAGCAGTACGCCGGCCAGTCGGTGGACTGGCGCGCCGATATCTTCTCGTCGGGCGTCGTCCTCTATCAGCTCCTCACCGGCGCGCGCCCGTTCAGCGGCCGCGCCGAAACCGTTGCATTCAAGATCTGCTACGAGAACCCGCCCTCCCCCTCACAGCTCGACGCGACGCGCGGCTGGGAGCGCTACGATCCCGTGATCGCCAAGGCGCTCGCAAAGGAGCCCAAGGATCGATTCCAGACCGCCGCCGAAATGCGCGCCGCCATCCTCGAGGCGTATGCGGCACCGGTCAGCCCCGCGCTGTCGGAGGAAACCATCATCACCGAGCCGACGCAGCCGATCGGCATCCACGAGCCGAGTGTTCCATCGCGATCGCACTCGGGATCGCTGCCCTTATCGCCCGGCAGTGGTGGCGGCAGCACTCCTCCGCCCACCGGCTGGGACAGCGCAGTGCTCAAGCAGGTCGAGGATCAGCTCGCGCGCACGGTCGGGCCCGTTGCCAAAGTGATGGTCAAGCGCGCCGCACAGCGCACGACGGACATCGAGAAGCTCTACACCTTCATCGCGGAGGCACTGCCCACTCCGGAAGAGCGCAACGCATTCCTGGCGAACCGACCGAAGCGTGCATCGTCGACCTCCCCCGGGACGCTCTCGGCGACGAGGACCACTGCCACGCGCACCAGTGCGACGCGTGCGGGCGGGACTCGTACGACTCACACCATCGTGCTCACGCCCGAAGCGGTCGACGAGGCGGCGCGTGCCCTGACCCCCTATCTCGGCCCCATCGCGAAAGTCGTCGTGAAGCGCGCGGCTGCCGTCACCCAGAATCGGCAGGAGTTTTATCAGATCCTCGCCGACGAGCTTTCCACCGAGAAGGACCGCGCCGGATTTCTCCGCGCCGTCGGCGCGGTGATCTAGAAATCATCCCCTCCTCTTCGAGGGTGAGGCGGGGTTTCGAGCGACGCGCCTGCGCGCGTCGTCGCCGCCGAACGCCCGAAGCATCCTCGCTTCGGGCCGGACGGGGTGGCTGCGTAGCAGCCGGGGTGGTGTTCCAGAGCCGTTGCAGCACGCGCACCACTCACTTGCGACATCAAAGATAGGGCCGGCGCGGATTGCTCCGCCCGGCCCCGTGGTGAATGCGCCGAAACGTGCGCGTCAGTGCGTGAGCACCCCGGTCGTCGGCTTCTTGTCGTCGCCACCGGTCGACGGAACTGCCACGCCCGCTTCGCCGTCTTTCGCGACATTGGGCATGTGGACGAGCGCGATCTCGAGCACCTTGTCGATCCACTTGACGGGAATGATTTCGAGACGATTCTTGATGTTCTCGGGGATCTCGGCCAGATCCTTCACGTTCTCCTCCGGGATCAGCACGGTCTTGATCTCACCGCGATGCGCCGCGAGCAGCTTCTCCTTGAGGCCGCCGATCGCGAGCACTTCGCCGCGCAACGTGATCTCGCCCGTCATGGCAACGTCGGCGCGAACGGGGATTCCCGTCAGAGCGGACACCATCGACGTGCAGATCCCGACCCCGGCACTCGGCCCATCCTTGGGCGTCGCGCCTTCCGGAAGGTGGATGTGGAGATCCTTCTCCTGGAAGACCTTGGAGTCGATGCCCAGCCGATCGGCGCGACTGCGCACGACCGTGAGCGCCGCCTGGATCGATTCCTGCATCACCTCGCCGAGCTTGCCCGTCGTGATCGTCTTGGCCTTGCCGGGCATCACCGCGACCTCGATCGTGAGCAGCTCGCCCCCGACTTCGGTCCACGCAAGCCCGGTGACCTGGCCGACCTGGTTGTCCTTCTCGGCGGTGCCGAACGAATAGCGACGCACTCCCAGAAACTTGTCCAGGTTGCGCGGCGTGATCGAAACGCGCTTCTGACCGCCCTTCGTCATCAGGCTCTTGATGACCTTGCGGCAGATCTTGGAGATTTCGCGCTCCAGGCTCCGCACCCCGGCCTCGCGGCTGTAGTAGCGGATGATGTCGCGCACGGCCGCTTCCGACATCACCAGCTCCTCGCGCTTCACACCGTTGTTCTTCATCTGCTTGGGCAGCAGGTAGCGCACCGCGATGTTTACCTTTTCGTCTTCGGTGTAGCCGGACAGGCGGATGACTTCCATCCGGTCGAGAAGCGCGGGCGGAATGTTGAGCGTATTCGCCGTGGCGACGAACATGACCTCCGACAGGTCGTATTCCACCTCGACGTAATGGTCGACGAACGTGTGGTTCTGCTCAGGGTCCAGGACCTCAAGCAGCGCCGAGGACGGATCGCCGCGGAAGTCCATTCCGAGCTTGTCGACCTCGTCCAGCAGGAAGAGCGGATTGCGCACGCCCACCTTCACCATGTTCTGCAGGATCTTGCCGGGCATCGATCCGATGTAGGTGCGCCGATGACCGCGGATTTCCGCCTCGTCACGCACGCCGCCGAGCGACATGCGCACGAACTTGCGATTCGTCGAGCGGGCGATCGACTGGCCGAGCGAGGTCTTCCCGACGCCGGGAGGACCGACCAGGCAGAGGATCGGACCCTTCATCTGCTGCACGCGGTTCTGGACGGCAAGGTACTCGACGATGCGCTCCTTCACCTTCTCCAGGCCGTAGTGATCCTGGTCCAGGACCTTCTCGGCCGCGGCGATGTCCTTGGAGATCTTGCTCCGCTTCTTCCACGGAAGCGCGACCAGCGTGTCGAGATAGTTGCGCACGACCGTCGCTTCCGCCGACATCGGCGACATCAGCCGGAGCTTCTTCAGCTCGGCCTCGGCCTTCTGGCGCGCATCCTTGGGCATCCGCGCACGTTTGATGCGCTTCTCCATCTCCTCGAGATCGGCACCCTCCTCGCCCTCGCCGAGCTCCTTCTGGATCGCCTTCACCTGCTCGTTGAGGTAGTACTCGCGCTGGCTCTTTTCCATCTGCCGCTTCACGCGGCCGCGGATGCGCTTCTCGACCTGAAGGATGTCGATCTCCGCCTCGAGCTGCGAGAGAAGGCTCTCGAGCCGCTCGCGCGGCGTGAACATCTCGAGCACCTTCTGCTTCTGCTCGAGCTTCAACGGAAGATGGGCCGCAACGGTATCGGCCAGGCGACCGGCTTCCTCGATTCCCGCAAGCGAGGTAAGGATCTCGGGCGGTATCTTCTTGTTCAGCTTGACGTACTGGTCGAACTGGCTGACCAGCGCGCGACGCATGGCCTCGAGCTCGGCGTTGTCGGGCGGGCCATTCGGCACCGGCACGGCCGTCGCGATGTAATGGGTGCGCTGATCGACCACGTTCTCGATGGTCGCACGCTGGTTGCCCTCGACCAGCACCTTCACGGTGCCGTCCGGAAGCTTCAGCATCTGCAAGATGTTGGAAACACACCCGATCTTGTACAGATCGTCGGCGCCGGGATCGTCCTTGGCCGCGGACTTCTGCGCGACAAGCAGAATGCTCTTGCCCGCTTCCATCGCCACTTCCATGGCCTTGATGGACTTGGGGCGCCCCACGAACAGGGGGATGACCATGTGCGGAAAGACCACCACGTCCCGCAGCGGCAGGAGGGGATACTGGGCCGGAACTGCTGTGACTTCGTTCTCGCTAGACATGGCGGCACCATTCCAAAAGAAAACAACCTAACATATCCGGGCGAACGCCCCGAAAACAAGGTCGCAAAGCACGATTTCGATTCAAGCGGGTCGACGACCCGCTATCCCACACGGGCGCTGTGGGCAGGCGCCCCGCCGGCGCGTCAGGCTCCGCCGGCAACCTTGGGCTGGTCCGAGTAGATGAGCAGCGGCTTGCCGTCGCCCGAGATGGTCGGCTCGTCGACGACGACCTTGCTGACGTTCTCGAGCGTCGGCAGCTCGAACATGATGTCGAGCAGAACCTGTTCCAGAATCGACCGCAGGCCACGCGCGCCGGTCTTTCGCGCCAGTGCCCGTTCCGCAATCGCGTGCAGCGCCTGGGGCCGCACCTCGAGGTCGACGCCCTCCATCGAGAAGAGCTTCTGGTATTGCTTGAGGAGCGCGTTCTTGGGCTCCGTGAGGATCAGGATGAGCGCCTGCTCGTCGAGTTCCTCGAGCGTCGCGATCACCGGCAGGCGCCCGACGAATTCCGGAATGAGGCCGTACTTGATGAGGTCTTCGGGTTCGACCGAGCGCAGCACCTCACCCACGTCCTTCCCGCTCGAGAGGCTCCGCACCTCCGCGCCAAAACCGATTCCGGTCTTGTCGGTGCGATTGCGGATGATCTTCTCGAGGCCATCGAACGCCCCGCCGCAGATGAAAAGGATGTTGGTCGTGTCGACCTGGACGAAGTCCTGGTTGGGATGCTTGCGGCCGCCCTGCGGAGGCACCGACGCGATGGTGCCTTCGACCAGCTTCAGCAGCGCCTGCTGCACGCCCTCGCCCGAGACGTCCCGCGTGATCGAGGGGTTGTCGGACTTGCGCGAGATCTTGTCGATCTCGTCGATGTAGACGATGCCCCGCTTCGCCTTGTCGACGTCGTAGTCGCAGTTCTGCAGCAGCTTCTGGATGATGTTCTCGACGTCCTCGCCGACGTAGCCCGCCTCCGTGAGCGTGGTCGCGTCCGCAATGACGAACGGGACGTTGAGCAGTCGCGCCAGGGTCTGCGCGAGCAGCGTCTTGCCCGATCCGGTCGGCCCCACCAGCAGGATGTTCGCCTTGGCGAGCTCGACCTCGTCGCTCTTGGAGAGGTGCTTGAGCCGCTTGTAGTGGTTGTACACCGCGACCGAGAGAATCCGCTTGGCCGGATCCTGCCCGATGACGTACTCGTCGAGGATCGTGCAGATCTCGCGCGGGGTCGGCAGGTCGGACTTGGCGGTCTTGCCGGACTTGTCGCCGGAGCTTTCCTCGCGAATGATGTCGTTGCAAAGCTCGATGCACTCGTCGCAGATGAACACCGACGGGCCCGCGATGAGCTTCCGCACCTCGTGCTGGCTCTTGCCGCAGAAGGAGCAGTAAAGAAGCTTCTCGCCGCTCTTGTCCGACATGCGATGTCCTCTCTCAGGCCGCCACGGCCTCGGTGCGCGAGCTCAGGATCTTGTCGATCAGACCATACCCGCGGGCTTCTTCGGCCGATAGGAAATTGTCCCGGTCGGTGTCCTTGGCAATCTGCTCGATCGGTTTCCCCGTGTGCTTCGCCATGATCTGGTTCAGCTTCTCGCGCAGGAACAGGATCTCCCTGGCATGGATTTCGATGTCGGAAGCCTGGCCCTGGAATCCGCCCATGGGCTGGTGGATCATGATCCGGGAATTGGGTAGGCAGAAGCGCTTGCCCTTGGCGCCGGCGCAGAGCAACAGCGACCCCATGCTCGCCGCCTGCCCGATGCAAAGCGTCGAGACATCCGGCTTGATGAACTGCATCGTGTCGTACACCGCAAGACCCGCCGAGACGAGCCCGCCTGGCGAGTTCACGTAGAAGAAGATGTCCTTGTCCGGATTCTCGGATTCGAGGAAGAGCAGCTGCGCAACGATGAGATTCGCGGTGATCTCGGTCACCGGCCCCACCAGGAACACCACCCGCTCCTTGAGCAGTCGCGAGTAGATGTCGTAGGCGCGCTCGCCCCGACCGCTCTGCTCGATCACCATCGGGATCAGGCCGAGCGCCTGCGGGTCCTGCATTCCCGGGCCGGCCACAGACGTCACGCCTGCCATCGCCATCTGCACTGCGCGCGGATCCCAAACGTTCATGATTTCCCACCCATCAGCTCGTCGAACGCCACGGTCGTGTCCTCGACCTTCGCCTGCGTCAGTACCCAGTCAAGGACGTTCTGCTCGACCGCAAGGCCCTCGAATTCCGCGAGCCGCTCCGGCTGAGAGTAGAACCATTTTACCACCTCGCCCGGCTGCTCATAGCTTTCGGCCTGCTCTTCTACGAGCTTGCGGACCTGCTGCGGCTTCGCGCCGAGGTCGTGCTTCTTGATGCACTCGCCCATGATGAGTCCGAGCGCAACCCGCCGGCGGGCCTGTTCCTCGAATACCTGCGGGCCGATCGGCATGTCCTCGATCTTGAGCCCGCGCGCCTTGAGATCCTCGGCTGCAGCGCCGACCAGGCGCTGCGCTTCCGCATCGACGAGGCTCTTGGGGAGATCGACTTTCGTCGCGTCCAGCAACGCCTGCATCACGTGGTTCTTCAGCCGCGCGCCGAGCCGCTGTTTCACTTCGCGCTCCACGTTCGATTTGATCTCGGCACGCATCTTGGCGATGTCGCCATCTGCCACACCGAGCGACTTCGCGAATTCCGCGTCCACATCGGGAAGCTTTCCCTGCTCGACTTTCTTCACAGCTATCTCGAAGGACGCCGCCTTCCCCGCGACCTCCTTGCCGTGATAGTCCTCCGGAAAATTCACCGTGATCGTCTTCGATTCGCCGGCTTTCATGCCGGTCACGCCGGTCTCGAAGTCCGGCAGCATGCGCCCCTCGCCCAGCACGAAGGCCACGTCCTCGCCCTTGCCGCCGGGGAATGGCTGCCCATCCAGCGTGCCGGTGAAATCGATGGTCACACGATCGCCCGTTGCACTGGCCACTTCGACCGGCTCGTAACGCTTGCGCTGACTGCGCAGGGCCTCGATGGTCTTGTCCACTTCGGCATCACCGATGTGCAGCACCGGCCGCTCGATGCGCATCGCGCCCAGATTGTCGACCGCAACTTCGGGGTAGACCTCGAAAGTCGCGCTGAATTCCAGGCTGCCTTCCTGGGGGTCGTCCTTGTGCTCGATGCGCGGATAGCCCGCCACGCGCAGGTTCTGCCCGCGCACGGCGTCGGTGAACGCCTTGTCGATGGCGTCGCTCAATACTTCGGACCGGACCTGCGGCCCGTACTGCTTCGCGACGACCTTCAGGGGCACCTTGCCCGGCCGGAACCCCGCCATCCGGACGGTGCGTGCGATCTTCTTCAAGCGCTCGTCGACCTGCTTGTCGATCTCGGCGACCGGTACGACCATGGTGAGCCGGCGCTCCAGCCCGCTCAGGTTTTCAATCGTGTTCTGCATCAATCTTTCCTGGTCTCTCGCAAATTTCTCGTGTTCCTCGTTCGTGTGCGAAGGAAGGGACTCGAACCCCCATGCCTCGCGGCGCTAGGACCTAAACCTAGTGCGTCTACCAATTCCGCCACCTTCGCCCCGCCACACCTTCGCGTCAGGCTCGGATTGTATCTCACCGGCTGCTAGACTGTAAGCCGTAAACTCACTGATTCTCCGAGGTATTTCGATTCACATGGCGGTCGGGCACTACGAGAATTTTCCGGTGGCGTCGGTGCTCCTGCCGGCGCGGCTGCGCCGTCCGGTCAAGGTGATCTACGCCTTCGCACGCAGCGCGGACGACTTCGCGGACGAAGGCGATGCGCCGCCGGCCGAGCGGCTTGCCGCGCTCGACCGGTATCGCGCCGAATTGCAACGGATCCGCAGGGGTGTAAAACCCGCCACACCGCTCTTCGGCGACGTGGCCGCGACGATCGCGGAGTTCAGCCTGCCGATCGAGCCCTTCTTTGCCCTGCTCGATGCCTTCTCGCAGGACGTCGTGAAAGCCCGCTATGCAAACTTCGGGGAGGTGCTCCACTACTGCGAGCGCTCGGCGAACCCGGTGGGCGCTCTGCTGCTGAACCTGTACCGGGCCGCCACGCCGGACAACCTGCGCCGCTCGGACGCGATCTGCACGGGGCTGCAGCTCGTGAACTTCTGGCAGGACGTCGAGATCGACTTCCGCAAGGACCGCATCTACCTCCCGCAGGACGAGATGATGCGCTTCGGCGTCGGCGAGCCCGACATCGCCGCGCGCGATGCCGGGCCGGCCTGGCAGAACCTCCTCGCATTTCAGATCGACCGCGCACGCGCGATGCTAGAATCCGGCGCGCCACTCGCGGCGACGCTGCCCGGACGGATCGGTCTGGAACTCGGCATGATCGTCCAGGGTGGATTGCGCATCCTCGAGAAGCTCGACGCCGCGCGCGGCGACATGTTCCGTCACCGGCCGGTGCTCCGGCCCGCCGATTGGGCGCTCCTCTTCTGGCGTGCGGTGCGCAGATAAGCGATGACTCCCGACGAATATTGCCAGCAGCAGGCAGCGCAGAGCGGATCGAGCTTCTACTACTCGTTCCTCTTCCTGCCTCCCGATCGCCGGCGGGCGATCACGGCGCTGTACGCGTACTGCCGCGAAGTGGACGACGTCGTCGACGAATGCTCTGATCCCGCGCTCGCGCAAACCAAGCTCGCGTGGTGGCGCACCGAGGTAGACGGCATGTACGCCGGCCACCCGCAGCACCCCGTCACCCAGGCGCTCGCGCCCCACGTCGAGGCGTTCGGCATCCGCCAGAGCCTGTTGCACGACATCCTGGACGGCATGCAAATGGATCTGTCGACTAACCGCTATCCGGATTTCGTGATGCTGCGCCAGTACATGCATCGCGTCGCCGGGGTGGTCGGTCAGCTGGCCGCGGGCATCTTCGGCTACCGCAATCCGCGGACGCTCGAATACGCCGACCGGCTCGGCACGGCTTTCCAGCTCACCAACATCGTGCGAGACGTGGGCGAAGATGCACGCAAGGGCCGCATCTACATCCCGGCCGACGAGCGCGCGCGCTTCGGCGTGCCCGATGCCGATATCCTCCAGCTGCGCCAGACCGATGCGTTCACCGAACTCATGCGCTTTCAGATCGATCGTGCGCGCCAGTGGTACGCCGAGGCGATCGACCTCCTCCCGGCCGAGGACCGCCGCACACAGCGCCCGGGGCTCATGATGGCTGCCATCTACCGGGCCCTGCTGGAGGAGATCCGACGCGATGACTGCCGCGTGCTCTCGCAGCGGATCGCCCTCAC